>JALRCN010000173.1 GCA_023257295.1 Nitrosomonas sp.
CTTCTACAATACCGTCAAACCTCATAAGGGTTTGAATAATGCTACTCCTTATGAAATACTCAACGCTTATTTTAATCAACCTCTCTGTAAACAACCCTGAGATTTCTTACAATTTTAGGCGATAAAGAATCGGTTCTCGACACCAACTACAGCAAAATTGCGAACACAATCGAATCGCACTGGGGATACAAAGAATTTTATCTGTATATCGACAGGCTATTAATCCCCGGCAAGGAAATAAACCACCCCGGATTTCCGCTCGAAGCCTTGGAAGAAATTTACGCATTGCAGGAAATTCACGAAAAGATTTTCCCAGGCATGAAACAACAATTGATGCGCGATACGAATATGCTTTCCATCGGCAAGAATCGGAATTCATTGCCGCTATAACCGGCACGAACATGATGGCATCGCATCGATCGATTGCCATCGAAACTTCACCGCTCCGGCTGATTTACCGGTAACAGGCCAATGGAATGGCAAGTTCGGCGGCTCCAAAACTCACGGGGTTATTTCAACCGGCGTTCCGGCGCTGACTTGATCGAATAACACAATCAAATCGCTATTGCGCATGCGGATGCATCCGATCGATCCCGGCTTACCCATCTCGACGCTGTCCGGCGTACCGTGGATGTAAATATAGCGGCGCATGGTATCGACTGCACCCAAACGGTTAAACCCAGGTTCGCAACCGGATAACCATAAAATGCGCGTCAAGATCCAATCGCGCTTGGGGAATTGCCGCCCTAATTCGGGCGTATAAATCTCCCCGGTAGGTCGGCGTTTGATAAAAACCGCATTGGCAGGTTGACCTGCGCCGATTTTGGCGCGAATGACATGCTTTCCGAGCGGCGTGCAGAAACTGCCGTTTTGTTGTCCGGTACCATTTTTTGACGAGGAAATCCGGTATTGGCGAACGATGTTGCCGTGCTCATCCAGCAAATCCAATCGCTGCGCGGAAACATAAATGTTAATTTTCACGCTTACCCTGCTCCTATGTTTTCCGTTTTTGCGCAAAAAACTGCTTCAGTAATGCGCTGGATTCCGTTGCCATGATGCCCGCATCGACTTGCAAATGATGATTCAATCGCGTTTCCGCAGGCAAATCGACGACACTGCCGCAGGCACCCGTTTTTGGATCGGTTGCGGCATACACCAATCGTTGAATGCGCGCATGAAAAATAGCACCGATGCACATCACACACGGCTCCAGAGTCACATACAACGTGCAATCCAGCAACCGGTAATTCGACAGGTAATTGCCCGCATTGCGCAGTGCCATGATTTCCGCATGCGCGGACGGATCGGCCGCGGCAATCGGGCGATTAAACCCTCGCCCGATAATAACGCCATTTCGAACCACGACAGCACCAACTGGCACTTCGCCGCCTTCCTGCGCCTGTCTGGCCAGCGCGAGCGCGACTTCCATGAAATGAATATCCGAATCCGTTTCCAATTGAACTGAGCCTTATTCGATAGTGCAAACTTGTCTTCCCGATAGCGCTTTTATGCTACATTGCTACCCCATTTCATTGTCATTATTACCGTTTTCCAT
>JALRCN010000202.1 GCA_023257295.1 Nitrosomonas sp.
AATGGTGCCGCCGATGGAATGACACTCTCGGCGTTCCTCGCGGTATTTTTCAATCCTTGATTGATCGCAGCGCCCTCGGCCAGCAACACCCGCCGCTTGCGCCAGATAATTGCGGCAAGCTCTTCGACCAAAGTATGCTCAGTGATACCCGATGGATTGTGTTCTTCGACGAGCGATGCCAGCAAATTCGAATATTCATCGAAATCTTCATGTGGCAATACGACCAGATGCGACAGTATGCCGTGCTGCAATGCGTTATAGCGTACTGCTTCATAGCCTTGATTGGCAGCGGAATCATTGGCATTATCCGGTTTGGTCGCGGTGACTTCATTTTCGATAGTTTTCATAAATTCCCCTCACTGCTATTCGCCGCAACTGGCACGATAATAAGCATCGCAATCATCGGTGACAGTTTTTTCAACCGGTTCAGAAAAAACCGGTAAAACCTCAGAAACCGATTCAGCCCGCCATTTCTCCGCCGAACTATTTTGGTTTAACCGCACAAAACGCAATCCGTTAACGATCCTGCCGGAATGCCGCCTGATCCACCAACCCAGCTTGCGACTGTTAATCTCACCCCGCTCACCAGCAATATCAAGCAATACTTCGCGCAATCCGGTTGGATCACTCATGCCTCGATTTGCTTCACGAATAGCATCGCGCACCATGGTTCCGGATTTGCCGAATACCGCCCTCCAGACCGTAAGCAATTGCCCAAGTACCTCACGATCCGGATCTTCAGCTGTTGACTCAAATATCGAATTGATAGGATCAGCACAACCAAGCCAAATTAGCGACTGGCGGCATAGATCAGACCATTCGCGGTAGCTTGCCAGTGATTTGCACAACACTTTTGGTTTTCCCGCGCAGACCCAGGCGCGCACGATAGTCAATGCGGCTGAGACATAACGGCCACGATCGCGCAACAAATCGCGAACCAGATCGGGTCGCTTAAATGAACGCTGCGCTGGAATCTCAATCCCTGGATCAAGATTGATCGTGATGCAACGTCGCGTCATATCCTGCACCGGGCCGACATTGTTGCCACTGGATAAAAACAATGTTCTGGTACTAACAGTCGCGGTTTTAGATACTCCGAGAATCCGGCCAGATAAAAATTCCGAAGTCAGTGCCGTGCAAAGGCTCTTGTGTGCTACCAAATCGGTTGTAAGATTATCGAATTCAATTACTGCCGGTGCACGCAACAACTCAGCCAACAACAACTTGCGGCATTCCTCATCGTCTGCGGGGAATGTAGTCGGTGTTCCTCGTTGCGGTGTAGCAAAGGCCGTAATCACTTCACATAAATAGGATTTTCCGGAACCAACCATGTGTGCCCGCACATGAAACATCGGTGCATGTGTAAGCATCGGTCTTATGGCCGCCGTCAATATCGCAGCTAACGCAGCCCCAAGATCAGATGGCGTTTTAAAATTGAATTCGCGCAATAATTCCTTCAATAATTGAAGTGCATTTTGAGCGTCCTCTTTGCTTGGGTGCGCAGCAACAGCAAATTCCCGTGCATTGAACACGCCAAACATGCCTGTCGCAGCATCGTATCCCGCTTCCGTCATCAGGCTTCCGTCCGAACGCAAGTAAGGCTGTCTCGCCAATCCGTTTAGCACTGGCAAATGTTTATAGTTAGTTTCATCCAACAATACCGACGCATGCCGGGCTGGAGGATCAACGCGCGCCCAGCTTTTCGAACGACTATCGAAACGCAGCCAAGTCGCAGCCGCCGCCAATGCCCGCACCAAAGCATGCAACGTCATTTCCAGAATTCGGGTTTCACGCGTACCGGGATCGGTCACAATAGTGACGATCAAACCGCTGCGCTGATAATGCCGCATCGATTGCGCAAGTTCTCTTTCAGCAGCATCGACTACGCGGTTAATTTCTCCTGCAACAATTCGAATGGCTGGTTTCATCCGTGCAGCATCCGTGCTGACATTAAGCATTTCCAATAAATCACGGATATGCCGATTCGCACAATGACCATGCAAGCATTTAAAGCCACCGATAGGCCAATTATCATCCGGCTCAAAATAGGCAGTACCGCTATCGATACCATCCGTATGCTCATCCATCCATGGGCAAGTAATATCATGCTTGCCGCCGCCAAGCGGCACCTTGTACCAGCCATGGCTGCGCAATGTCGTAATAACAACATTTTCTTCGGGTCGCGGAATCCATACCGGATCGTCGTCGCTCGATTGTGAATGAGAATCCAGTGAATTCTGACGCTTCGGCCTACCCACCTGTTTCATTTCAAGCTGTAACCCATCGACAAGCTGTTGCACGCTGTAGCGTAACGCAGGTTTCCATTCCAGCATCCGGCACCGAAACGGCGGCTCATGCTTACCGTTCACCCCAATTGGCAAGCGCGCCAGCCGCGCCCTCGGCCCGTTAGCACCGGGATCACAAAGACCGGCAGCAACGATGGCATTCATTAAGTGGTCCGCCATATTGCCGTCAGTCAGTGGATCGTTTAAAAGATAACCGGCTTGATGATTGCCTGGCGATGTTTCCAATAACCAGCTAGGCGCAACGGCAAGCCTTTCCATAGCCACTTTGGTGCCAATGTCATCCAGCATAATGGCGTGCAGTGCATGAAAATACGCTTTTTGCCGCCGGTACTGCCCCGCATCATCAGGACGAAAAACTGCAAGACTGAAATAATTGTTGGCATTTTCTGAAAAAGTCACTTTCTCAGCGTCAATAGCCATCCAAGGGCAACCAAACCACACTTTACTTGGAACGCTGACTGGATTACCGCCGAAACTAACCACAACCGGGCGTACATTGATCAGATTGTTACCGAATACAGCGGTGAGAAATTCTCCGTTGCTGACCAAATCGGTTTTATCGGTTTTATCGGTTTTATCGGTTTTATCGGTTTTATCGGTTTTATCGGTTTTATCGGTTTTATCGGTTTTATCGGTTTTATCGGTTTCTATCGGGT
>JALRCN010000035.1 GCA_023257295.1 Nitrosomonas sp.
GGGTTTCGGACATGCGGAAGCCGATGTCGTCGCCTACGCCGCGCAATATGTCGACGATGCAACCAATAAGGGATTGATTCATTTCACTAACGGCGCAATGTATAAACGTACCAGTTCCGCACATAAGATGCTAGATTACAAGAATTTTGCCGATCTGGCCAATCGTCAAGTCTGGATTCCGTTTCATTTTTTGCCGGGAAACGGCGGATTACCCGCCGGAGAGAGTCCCGCAGGCGGTTTTATCGAAAAACTGATTTGCAAACCGAATAGCTACGTCGCCAGAGAGATGGTCGAAGATTGCATCCGGGACAAAGGCAGCCCTTATGCATTGCAGCGGCTGGGCATCACCATGCATGTGTATGCCGATACCTGGGCGCATCAAGGCTTTGCCGGTATTGCTCATAAGGTTAACGACATTAGCCGTTTGGACGACATCGATAACCCGGGAGGCACGCTAAGCGCCCGAGTGAAGGATTATTTCGGCGACTTGTTCGATGCAGAGGCGAGCAGACTTGCCGGGGATGTATTGCCGTTGGGTCATGGCGCCGCGCTTTCATACCCGGATCGCCCCTATCTCAAATGGCGCTACCAAGATTACAAGGAAAAATTGGTGGAGCGCGACAATACGCTGATTTTTATGGAAGCATGCGACAATCTATGCCGGGTCATGCAACGTTTTTTGGCCGGAAATGCCGATGCGGCGGTGCCGGGATTGCAAAGCGGCGACAGGAATAAAATCGAATATCTGTTCCGGAATATTCGCGACGAAGATGGCGAGAAACGGCACAAGAGATGGCTGGAGTACATTGCAAACGGCTATTTCAGCTTCGCACCGACAAACATTGCTTACATTGAGAAAGGTCAGGGTTCCTGGAAACATGCGGCGCTCGGCACGGAAAAATCGGTCGATGACGAGTCCGATCGGTTTGTATACAAAGACGCTTTCCTGAAAGATAACTGGAAGCTGTTCCATGACGCCCTGCAGGCGCACCGGTTTTACGTGCTGCACCGCCTGCTTCCGCAATATGGCATTTGCGCGGCATAATAGCGCGATGAAAACACTGCTTGTTACCGGTGCCAACCGTGGCATCGGACTCGAATTTGTGCGCCAGTACGCAATGGACGGCTGGCGCGTTCATGCATGCTGCCGCAACCCCGGCAATGCGGATGCGCTCAATCGGCTGGCGTCGCAATATCCCGCACAAGTTGCGGTTCATGCGTTGGATGTGATTAACCATCGGCAAATCGAACAACTGGCCCAAACCTTGCCCAATGAGGCTATCGACTTACTGATCAACAATGCCGGTGTCTATCCGCCCGGCCACGGCGATGGCTTTGGCGAAATCGACTACGCCGCCTGGCAGTATGCCTTCGAAGTCAACACCATGGCACCGCTTAAAATGGCCGAAGCTTTCATTCAACAGGTATCGAGAAGCCAACTCAGAACCATCGCAACCATCACCAGCAAAATGGGCAGCATCGCCGACAATCGCGGCGGCGGCAGTTATATTTACCGCTCCAGCAAGGCGGCGGTCAACATTGTGATGAAAAGCCTGTCGATCGATCTGAGCGGCCAGCGAATTACCGCTGTGCTGCTGCACCCCGGCTGGGTCAAAACCGACATGGGCGGGCCGGGCGCTCTGATTACTACCGAACAAAGCGTTACCGGCATGCGGCGCGTGATCGTCAATCTGACATTGGAAGATTCCGGGAAGTTTTATGCGTTTGATGGGCAGATGGTGCCGTGGTGAGATTTTGTGCGAACAAAAAACAATCAAGAAAACAGTATTGGATTCGTTCGGCGTTAAAAAGTATCATGCGTGAAAATCGATTGCGTATTATTGAATACCGTCGATCAGATTGGGATCGATTCTGCGGCAATGAAATGCGGAAAGATGCTATGTCAATACCTGACCCTTGCATCTGACCCTTGCATCTGTTAACAGAGCAATTGTTTATCCTATTTTGATTATGTTTGCTTTGATGCAAATCAATAGACGCATGGTTGAAATTCGTTAGAATTTACGCCCAATAGATTGTCTGATTGTAGGTATATTTCAGGTTAAGGCACCGAGAATAATAACAAAAACGGGTGGGGTATGTGTTGGAGTGGCGAAGCGTCCGCTGTGTTGGCTGCTGCGGGTATTAGTACGGCAATTTATGTGGCAAGAAAGGGTGAGTCTAGGGAATTATGGCTGCCTTTATCTGTAAGAATTTCTAGCGTTGTTTACAGTATTTGGGAGAATACTGTAGATGAACATACATAAACGCACCCGCTTAACTTTAC
>JALRCN010000126.1 GCA_023257295.1 Nitrosomonas sp.
AAAACTTAAGGAGAAAAATCAAATCACGATAGATTACAATTCGAACAAGCAAGTCAAAACGTTCTCGACTTGGTGAAAAAACTGTCCGTTAAAATGGGACAACTCCAACTCCAACTCCAGAATGATCGCCATTCCATTGGCGCAATAGATCAATCTCAAGTCCGGTGGATTCCTGGCAGCTTAACCGAAGAACCACGGTATGCATCGGATCTGCCTATCATTCAACACCCGTACGCTTCCGATGCACCAAATAATACAACACCGGCACGACCAGCAACGACAGCAACGATTGCGACACCGTACTGCCGATCATCACTGTGGCCAGCGTACGCTGCACTTCGGCACCAGTGGTGGTACTGAGTGCCATCGGCAGGAAACCGAGCGATTCAACCCAGGTGGTAATCAGTACCGGACGAAGCCTCAGCAACGAGCCGGTACGGATCGCATCATCGAGTGACAATCCTTGCTGGCGCAGATCGCGAATAAAGGTCAGCAAGACCAGACCGTCCAATACCGCCACTCCAGACATGGCGATAAATCCGACTCCGGCGGATATCGACAGCGGGATGTCGCGCAACCACAAGGCGATAATGCCTCCGGTCACAGCCAATGGAACCGCACTGAACACCAACAAACTATCGCGGAAGCTGCCCAGCATGGTGTACAACAGGAAAAACACCAAAGCGAGCGCCAGTGGAATGACGATCTGCAATCGTTCCGTCGCCATGATCAATTGCTCGAATTGCCCGCCCCAGGATAACCAATAGCCTGCGGGAATCTTGACTTGCCGGTCGATGCGCTCTTGTGCTTCCATGACAAAAGAGCCGAGGTCGCGACCGCGCACATTGGCGGTAACGACCACACGACGCTTGCCGTTTTCGCGGCTGATCTGATTGGGGCCTTTCACAATCTGTAAGTCGGCGACTTCTCCGAGCGCGACAAATACCGGCGCAGCCGCGGCAGGCGCATTCGGCGTACCTGCCGGATTGAGTGCGGAAAGTCTGATCGGCAGCCGTTTCAGTGCTTCGATGTCGCTACGCACCGCTTCCGGCAACCGTACTTGCAATTCGAAACGGCGATCGCCTTCGAAAATCAGCCCTGCTGCCCTACCGCCTGTAGCGATGGTGATGGCATCCTGCACGTCGCTGCCGTTCAAGCCATAGCGTGCCATTTTTTCCCGGTTCATTTGCACCGTCAGTACCGGCAGACCGGTGACTTGCTCGATGCGCACGTCCGCGGCGCCGGGTACGTCTTTGACGATGCGTTCAATCTGCTCGGCCACGTTGCGCATGATATCGAGATCATCGCCGAATACTTTGATCCCAACGTCCGCGCGCACACCGGAAATCAGCTCGTTGAACCGCATTTCGATCGGTTGCGTAAACTCGAAATTATTGCCTGGCACCTTGCGTACCGCCTGCTCCATCGCGGCAATCAATTCCTCCTTATTGCGGTATTTACCCGACCATTGCGATTGCGGTTTGATGATAATAAAAATATCCGCAACGCTCGGCGGCATTGGATCTGTAGCAATTTCCGCCGTACCGATTTTTGAAAATACCCGCTCGACCTCGGTGAATTGTTTGATCGTTTCTTCCAGCTCGTTTTGCATGTCGATCGCAGTAGTCAAGCTGGTTCCGGGAATGCGCAGCGCATGCAGCGCAATGTCTTCCTCATCCAGACTGGGCACGAATTCACTGCCCATGCGCGTGGTCAGCAGCAACGACAGTGTCACGATCACCACCGCAACGGTCACGGTCAACCCCTTGTTCGCCAGCGCGGCATCCAGCGCAGGCGCATAAATTTTCTTCGCCCACTCCACTGCGGCACCTTCTTTTTCCATCATTTTGCCGGAAAGGAACATCGCAACCGCCGCCGGCACAAAAGTCACCGACAAAAACACCGCACCCAGCAACGCGAGCAAAACCGTGAACGCCATCGGATGAAACATTTTGCCTTCGACGCCGGATAGTGCAAATACCGGTAAATAAACCACCATAATGATCAACTGACCGAACAGCAGCGCGCGACGAACTTCCTTCGATGCATCGAACACCACGTCGAAACGCTCGGAAGATGTCAATGCCCGCCCTAACCGCTGCTGTTCCAGGGAAAGCCGCCGGATGCAATTTTCGACGATGATCACCGCACCGTCGACGATGATACCGAAATCGAGCGCACCCAAACTTAGCAAGTTGGCGCTGACGTTATTGGCCACCATACCGCTGATGGTAAACAACATCGACAGCGGAATGATCAACGCGGTGATCAACGCGGCGCGCATATTCCCCAATGCGATGAACAACACCACGACGACCAATGCGGCGCCTTCGAGCAGATTGTTGGAAACCGTGTTGATGGTTTTGTCGACCAGCGTGGTACGGTTATAAACCGGCGTGGCTATGATGCCCGAAGGCAGGTTGCGGTTGATTTCTTCCAATTTATCCGCCGCAGCTTGCGAGACGGTACGACTGTTTTCGCCGATCAGCATAAACGCCGTGCCCAGCACCACTTCATGGCCGTTCTGCATCGCCGCGCCGGTGCGTAATTCCTTGCCGATCAGCACATCGGCAACATTCTTGACGCGAATCGGCACCCCCTGATTGCTACCCAGAATGATTTCGCCGATTTCGATCAGATTCGCCACTTGTCCGGGCACTCTGATGAGATATTGCTCGCCGCTTTTTTCGATATAGCCTGCGCCGATGTTGACATTATTGCGCTCCAGCGCCAGCACTACATCTTGTAGCGTCAAACCGTAGGCAATCAGTTTTTCGGGATATGGCGCAACATGAAACTGCTTGACGTAGCCGCCGATCGTATTGACTTCGGTAACGCCTTTCACCATGCGCATGCGCGGCTTGATGATCCAATCCTGGATTTCGCGCAAATCCATTGGCGTGTATTCGCGACCGTCCGGCTTGCGTGCACCCGGTTCAGCATCGACGGTCCACATGAAAATCTCACCCAAACCGGTGGAAATCGGCCCCATGGTCGGCACAACCCCAATCGGCAAGCGACTTCTGACTTCCTGAATACGCTGACTGACCAATTGGCGCACCAGATAAATATCGGTACCGTCCTTGAAAATCACCGTGACTTGCGATAAACCATAGCGCGACAGTGAGCGGGTGTATTCGAGATTAGGCAAGCCAGCCATCGCCATCTCGATCGGGAAAGTAATGCGCTGTTCGGCTTCGAGCGGTGAATAACCCGGTGCCGCAGTGTTGATTTGTACCTGTACGTTGGTGATATCCGGCACTGCGTCGATCGGTAGTTTCAGGTAGTTGTACATACCGAATGCCGCCATCGCCAGCACCGCCACCAATACAAAGCCGCTTTGATAGATCGACAGCCGTAAGATACGTTCAAACATGATTATTCCTTATCGAGTGATTTCCGGCTTAATGATCGTGCGAAGCACCGGCCTTTTCCAGATCGGCTTTGATGGCAAAGCTATTGCCGGATGCGTATTGTTCGCCTTCGGCAAGCCCCTGTAACACTTCCACCATTTGACCATCGCTGCGCCCCAATTCCAGCGGGCGCGCTTCAAAGTAATTGCCGTAGCGGCCAAAAACAATCGTCCAATCACGAAATGTTTGAATCGCTTGCGCGGACACGGCAACCGGCACTTCGGCTTCGTCGGCTGTCAACTCAATACTCACGAACATACCGGGATGCCAGCGCCCGTCTTCGTTCTCCAAAATAACCCGTGCGGTTGCGGTACGCGTTTGCCCGCCGATCAGCGGCGTGATATAGGTTACGACGCCATCGCCCTCAACGTCGTACGCAATCGCTTTAACATGCGCTTTTTGTCCTGTTTTGACGATGCTCAAATCCTTCGGATACACCGTCACGGCCGTCCAGACGGTCGACATGTCGGCTACGGTAAAAATAGGTATGTCGTCTTTGAGGACGGCGCCCAGCGCAATCGTTTTGGTAACGATGAGACCGGAAATCGGTGCACGCACTTCATAGCGCGTCAGATCTTTCGCGTGCAAACCGGCTTCCGGCCGTATGCCGAGCGCACGCAGCTTTTCTGCAGCCAAATCGGATGCGATCCTGGTTTCGTTGAAGGCCAATTCCGCCGCCAGGTAATCTTGCTTGGCGGAAATCTTTTCTTCCCACAATTGTTTTTCCCGTTCGTACACGGTCTTTGCCAGAGCCAACCGTCGTTGCGCGGCCAGGTATTGACTATGCAAATCAGCGAGCATTTGACTTTCGATCACCGCCAACACATCGCCCTTCTTAACCGATTGCCCAGCATCAAAATTCACTGCGGCGACGATACCCGGCAAACGGGGCACCACTTGCACGATGCTGTTCGGATTGACCACGATTTCCCCCGGCATTTTTAACGTCGATCGGATCGTCGCAGGACCTGCGGTCAGTATGTCGACACCGATGGTACGCAGCATAGCATCAGTCATTTCCAAACGCGCTTCAACCTGACTGAGACTCCAGCGGAACACTCTGCCATTGCGTTCAGCAGTGATCACCAAATCGAACGAGTGTGGCTCTTCCACCACCTGATCGCCCAGCAGATAATCCGCCTCGGACGTAAATTTAAACAACTGAGCAGGTTTGCCGAGGCGCGATAGCGTAATGTCGACGCTGGCTGCGGAAGGTGGTAGTGCCTTGCCTTTTTCGTACAAATACACACGAAATTGCGGTGGCACGCCTTGTTCAAAAATCGTCAATTCCAACGCAAAATCGGTTTCAGCGAACAGCTTGCCTCCTCTCGGGCCTTTCGGATAACCGCTCACCTCGCCTTCATCCAATTGAACTACTGACGACGGCTTGTCCAGCGTCAAAATCAATCCGCCCAATATCACCCCGATAACAATCACGATTGCTATGGGCATCCAGCGTTTTTTTTGCATAAGTCTTATCCTCTTAACGATGCGACGGCAATGTTACGCTCTCAAGCGGTGCCGCGATCAAGCGCTCGATGTCATTCACCAGGCGCTGATAACTGGCCAGCGCGCGCACGTACAGCAATTGGTTCTGAAATAAAATACGCTGTGCATCCAGCATTTCGAGCAAGCCGAATTTTCCCAATTCATAGCCGCGCCGGGTCACATCGAATGCACTGCGGGCACCAGGAAGAATTTCGTCGCGCAAGATACCGATTTCATTCCATGCGGCCGACATCGCCTCATACGATTGCGCCAGTTCGGTTCTCAAGCGCAGCACCATCGCTTCCTGCTCGTCTTCGGCTTTGCTCACCCGTTGATGGGCTTCCTTGATGTTGCCTTGATTACGGTCGAACAGCGGCAAGGGGATCATCACGTTGACAATAGCGGTATTGCCGCCCAGCAGCGCGTAATTAACCGCGCCCGCACTCACGGTCAGATTAGGAATGCGGCGCGTTTGCTCGACTTGGAGCAAGGCTTTGCGGTGCTCGATATTCTTCAGTGCACGCAGCGCCAACGGATTTTCCAGCACACGCTGTTGCAATGCTTCAAAATCCGGCGGTGCAACCGAAATTTCCAGACTTCCCAGCGCTTGCTCAAACTGCGGCGCAGCGCTGTCCCACAGCAAAGCCAACCGCTTGCGCGCCGACATCAGATCGCGCTGCGCTTGCTCGAACTCGATATTCGTGCTGGACAAACCGACTCGGGCGCGCGTTTCTTCGATCGGCGGCACTTTACCGGCCTGCACCCGGCGCGTCACGATATCAACCACTTGCTGCGCAAGACGCCGGGTTTCCTCGGCAAGCTTTAATCGCTCCTGCCCCGCAATCACCTCGGTAAACACATTCGCTACGCGTGCAATGAGCTCAACACGCCGAAATTCATAATCGATGCCCGCCAATTGCTCGCCAACCAAAGCCGCCTGCACTCGTGCGGCACGCTTACCGCCCAATTCAAGCAATTGACCGATCCGTATCGTGGTGGTTTGCTGCGTTACCTCCTTAGTTACCGACTCCACCGAATTAACATCGCCTTGCAGCTTGCTGACATTACCGGCGTTTTCTACGTTGACTGAAACCTCCGGATTTCTCAATAACCCGGCCTGTAAGGTAGCGCCTTCCAACGCACGCATTTCCTTGGCGAAAGCAGCCAATTCCGGATTGCGCTCTAGCGTCAATTCGACCGCATCGCGCAGCGTCAATCCGGCTTTAGGTTTTGCAGCACTGATCGCGGTAGCCAACCGTCCGACATCCACGGAAATCGTGGTAACGCCGAACGCATCCGCATACACCGACAGCGGCGCAACCAAGCTCGCCGACAGTGCACTGAATAAGAAAATAGATTTTATGGGCGGTAGCGCATGGCGATTTGCCATGAACCGCAGGTTCATCTTCATGAAAAATGTCTCCACATAGCTTAAACACAGCTTGCGCGACTCAACTCGAGCGCGCAATGGCACTGCGGATAACAAATCCACAGCACCGACTTGTTACAGTAATTTAAGCCAGGGATCGCGGCGGACGCAGCGGTAAATCGGGAATCGTTTCCGGAATAATTGCAGATACAAAAACAATCAATGCTTTGGTAACCGCTATATCCGGCAACTGCGGGAAAGAATAAAAGAAAAACGGTTGAAACTGCCCGGCGGAATGCAAACATAAATGCGTCGCCGCATCCAATTCGATGCCGTCCCACGAAGCATTGTTGCGATGCATTTCCAAATGCTGAGTCGGGTCTGCGGAAAACGAATAACGAATATGATCCAACTCATGCGCAAATACTTCGCCACGAAAAGACATACTCAACCCGTTCGTCAGGATACTGACTACCAGCAATGCAATAATCGAATAAACGGGGTATCGGCGCATGAACCTACATAAGAAACTGTGATTTCAATGACAAGCAATAATTTCATACTATACCGGAATTTGCAATTTTGAGATGCATAAAATTACCATTGCCCGAAACTCTGCTTTACTCTCTTTATTCATTCATTTGACATAATCATGAAAGATATGCTTGAATACCGTTACCAATTTCGAATATGGAGCGATTCAAGCATGTCAAATCATGGCGGAAAAAGAGAAAATGCCGGTAGACCGCGCGGACAAGGCAAATTTGGTGAACCAACAACAACAATGCGAATACCGCAAAGCCAGACAGCCATCGTTAAAGATTTTCTGGATGCTCTGCAACGCAAAAGAGCGAACGGCAATCATGGCACTATCAATACAGACGTCGAAGTGGATGATTTTTTAATTCCAAAAATCAACGATCAGCCAACCTTGTTACCGCTTTTCTCCACCAAAGTGGCGGCAGGCCTCCCCAGTCCGGCGGACGATCATGTCGAGAAAAGCCTTGATGTCAGTGAATTTCTAATCGATCACGCTGCATCGACATTTTTTGTCACCATTAAGGGAGAATCGATGATCGATGTCGGTTTAGTGCCAGGCGATAAAGTTGTAGTCGATAGATCCAAAATACCAGTCATTGGTGACATTGTGCTTGCCGTAGTGGATCGTGAATTCACCATTAAAATCCTCGATTATGGCGCAAACAAAATGCCAAGACTGATGCCAGCCAATTCATCGGGTGCTTACAGACCTATTTACATTCGCCCAGACACGCAGTTTGAAATTTTTGGCGTCGTAATAGGATCGTTTCGCCGTTTCAAATAAAATTCCCACTGAAAATATTTCACCGGCTGAATCTGGAATGGCATGTTATCGCCAATTAAAGGAATCAGCCGGTGCAGCTTGATTTAAGGCAAACAACCTCCGAAATCACCGCCACTTACCCCGACTGGAGTAGCAAGCAAAAACGATCCTCGCTCATCAGATAATTTGATCGGCTTTCCGTCAACGAACAATCGTTTTCCCCAGAAATATTCGGGGCTATTCCAATCGTATTGCAGGTCTTATATCAGATTCAATTCCACCATCAGCGGCGCATGATCCGAGGGGCGTTCCAGTTTTCGCGGCGATTTGTCGATTTGGCAGGAAATGCAAGAGCGCGCCAGTTCATTGCTCAGCAAAATGTGATCGATACGCAAGCCGCGATTAAGGCGGAAAGCCATCATGCGATAATCCCACCAGGTGTATGATTTTTCAGGCTGTTCGAATAAACGAAAACTATCCGACAATCCTAGATTCAACAAATCCATGAATGCGGCACGTTCCGGCTGGCTGCACAAAACGCTGCCTTCCCACGATTTCGGGTCGTACACATCGCGATCCTCGGGGGCGATATTGAAATCGCCCAGCACTACCAATTTCTTATAGTCGCTTAATTGCTGCTGCAGCCATTGCGTCAACGCTGGCAACCATGCCAATTTATATTGATATTTCTCGGAGCCGACGGTATCGCCGTTCGGCACGTAAACGGATACGACGCGCACATCGCCATAAGTGGCGGCAATCACCCGTTTTTGCTCATCCGCGAAACCCGGTATGGCGGCGATCACCTCCTCACCCAGTTGCTTGCTGAGTATCGCGACGCCGTTATAGGTTTTTTGCCCTGTAAAAACCGCGCGATAACCGGCGGCCGCAAGCTCGGTTATCGGAAAATTGTCGTCAGTCAATTTGGTTTCCTGCAGACACAGAATTTCCGGTTGGTGCTGCGACAGCCAATCGATTACATGAGGCAGCCGCACTTTCAGAGAATTGACATTCCAGGTTGCTAATTTCATAATGGGACTCGGATTAAGTGTTGCCTTGATGAATAACAATTTGCGTAAACGGAATCGTCCATTGCTGCTGATTGCAAACATCTACCGCGTAGCGCTGCAAAGCACGCTGGATAGCAAAATAGTCACGCGCCGCAATGCCGTCAAAGATGGCGATGATTTTATAGTCGAGCGACGATGTATTCGCTCTCGCAAAATGCACCGACAAATCGACCAGCGCAGCGCCGAAAGATTCCTGCAGCAAGCCCTGCCGGATGCCGTCGCGCAGAATTTCCGGAATTGCTGTCGTCGCCTGCATTTGATGCCGGTAATCCACGCCGAAATCGCTCAACACGCTAAAGCCCGCTGAATAATTCTTCGGATTGGCCGCCAGAAAATCGGGAATCGAATATGTGCGCGGCATCGATCCATCCGCTGCGGAAAGCACGATATTTTCCAGCGTAATGCATTTGACCATGCCGAAGGTATCATCTTCAAGCTTGACGAAATCGCCGGTTTTACAGGGAAACCACGGCTCATCGCTGGCAAAAGGCCGGGAAACATAGTTGGCCAATTCGGCTAACGTTAGTCGCAACTCAAGATCCGGCAACATCGGATTACGCAGCTTGGAATAATAACTCAGGCTTTCCACCAGCATCGGCACACCGTTATAAACAATGCATTCCCCTTCCCTAACCGACCCGGTATTCAGTAACAATCGCAATTCATTGACAAAATTTGGGATTGAGTTTTTCAAAAACCAAATGATGCTCACCAGCAACAATACGGCAATGCCGATCAGCACTTGATCGTTGCGCACACTGAGCACATAGAACACCGCCGCAATCGCCAAAGCCCCCATCAAAAAATGGTAAAACAGCGTCACGATGCGCTGATAATAGGTTCTTTTTCCTTCTTCCTTGCGCCGACCGATCCTCTCGGACAAGTTCAACAGCAGCAACATCGAAAAATAAACGGCAACAAACGCGGCTACCGCCATCAACAACGTTGCGCCGCGTCCGGAAGCAAATTGCGCGATATGCTCGCCGACTGAAATTTCCTTGGCCGTTTGCGATTTGACCATTTCATCCAGTTGCAATCGTGCAACTTCAAGCAGATGATTGTTTTCCTTCAACTGATCTTGCCACTTCTTTTCGATACGCTCAAATTCACGCAACGCTTGTTGCTCCAGGCCATGCTTATCGATACCGGCTATATGCCGCAGCACTTCATCGATATTTTCGATTTGCCGCTCATAAAAAGCGATTTTCTTCTGCAGCAAATCCAGCTTGCGCCTGTTCTCGGTCAATTGCCGTAGTTCGCTCAGAATCGGCTGCAAGATTTCCAGCAGATCCTTCTGCCAGTCGAATTGCTCTTGTGTGCCGGTGTCGTCCTTGCTTAACTCCAATCCTGCAGTCAGGATCATCTCGAACGACGATTCCTGTTCGTGAATCGCCATCATTATTTCGCTCAACTCGCCTTGGATTTTGGTTCTTTCCTGATCGGTCTTCGCTTTGTTTAATTGCTGTACTTTACCTTCTGTAGCCTTTTGTTGTTGCTTAATATTTTGGATGATGTCATTCAATTTAACGACGGCCAATTCTTCTTGCAAATCCTGCTCGTTGATGATTAACGGAAAATCGTTGCCAGTGGCATCGGCATACGGCATCGTAACTACAGAAACCGACACGATAAGTATCCATAGAATTTTTTTCATTTCAGCTTGTATCGACTTTTTCATCATTTCCAGTGCTAAAGATCGGCAAAGAAATGCTCGACTTCCGCCAAATCGCGCGTGCGCTTCATCGGCGGCAAGCTTTGCCAGACTTGTTTACCGTAAGCCTTGGTAATCAAACGCGGATCGCAAATCATCAACACACCGCGATCCGTCTCGTCCCGGATCAATCGGCCCGCGCCCTGCTTTAGATTAATGACCGCGCGCGGCAGTTGATATTCCATAAACGCATTGCGTCCTTCATTGGTCATTTTCTCGATCCGCGCCGACAAAACCGGATCGTCGGGCGGCGCGAACGGCAATTTATCGATGATCACCAGCGACAATGCTTCTCCGCGCACATCGACTCCTTCCCAGAATGATTGGCTGCCGATCAGCACGGCGTTCTCCATTTCGCGAAAACAATCCAGCAAATAAGTCCGCGAACCCTGCCCTTGCAGCAGCAACGGGAAGTCAAAACCTTCAGTCGCCTGCAATAACTCATGAACCCGTTGCATCGCCCTCAAACTGGTGCACAAAAAAAAAGCCCGGCCACGGCTTGCACGCAGCACCGGTAACGCCGCTGCCACCACTTGGTCGGTATAACCTTTGTGATGCGGCTCCGGCAAACCCTGCGGCACATAGAGCAACGCCTGTTTTGCGTAATCGAACGGACTATCCCAGCTCGCGGTTTGCGCCGTGTTCAATCCCATTTCATGATTGTAATGCGCAAAATCCTTTTTGACCGACAGTGTAGCCGAAGTAAAGACCCAGGCCCGCAGCGAAGTCGTCATTTGCTTCTGGAAAATATCGGCAATCGACAGCGGTGTCGCATTCAATTGCAGCGCCTGATGAAAAACCTCGACCCAGCGTACATATCCGTCCATTTCGCTATCGTCGCGCCAGCGCTGAATCAAGTACAAATGCTCGGCGGCACGCTGACGGCAATTTTCCAGCCCTTCCGCTCGCTCGGCCTGGCTTTCCAATAATTTCAGCAGCTCGGCCAATTGCTGAGACAAATGATCCAATGCCGTAATAAAGTTGGGGTAGCGCTTAATTTCCGTCAACGCGATGCGCGTATTTTCTTCCGCAATCGCCAGGCGCAAATCGCGCGCGGCTTTGTCCATTGATGCGATTGCATCGGGTAGCGGCAGAAAATCGCGCGCATCCTTGAGTGCCTCTATTTTGGTGTCGCGCGCCAGATCAAGCAACTGTCCAGTACTGATGGATTCGCCAAAAAACAGGCTGGCGGTTTCCGGCAGTTGATGCGCTTCGTCAAATATCACGGTATTGCAAGCCGGCAGCAACTCGGACAGCCCCTCGTCGCGCAGCATCACATCGGCAAAAAACAAATGGTGATTGACCACCACAATATCGGCCGCCAATGCCTGCTTGCGCGCCTCCATCACAAAACACTGCTTATAATTCGGACAATCGGAACCCAAGCAACTGTCTCGCGTCGACGTTACCAACTGCCAAACCGCCGCATTCTCGGGCACTTCTCTTAAACCGCTTTTATCGCCATCTTTACTGTTGGCGGCATAACGCTCGATCAATTGCAAATAACCGATTTCTTCCCTATCGACAAATGTCAAATGCGTATCCTGCAAGCACCTTTCCAAATGATAATGACAAACATAGTTGGCGCGTCCTTTTAACAACGCCACCGAAACAGGCACTTTCAACGCGGCACGCGCCGCCGGTATATCGCGGTTGAACAATTGATCCTGCAGCGTTTTAGTGCCTGTCGAAATAATCACTTTTCCGCCCGCCAGCAACGCCGGCACCAGATACGCCAACGTCTTGCCCGTACCGGTACCCGCCTCGGCGACCAAAATCCGGCGATTCTCAATCGTCTCGGCAATTGCGCGCGCCATCTCCAATTGCTGCGACCGCACGCGAAAACCCGCGATATGCCGCGACAGCACACCCTCCGGAGAAAAAATGGAATCAAGCTCTAACATAAAACGGGGATCGGCGATTCAAAGCCATGCCGTGCAATCTCTCGCGAAACGGATCGGATTTGCCATGAACGGGAATAAAAGAACCGACATTATACTGATTCGAAACAGCGCCATTCGGATTATTCTTTGCGCAGCAAATCTGCTTTTCCGTACATTTGCTTGAATCCGCTCCATGATAAACCTGTTACCGGATTCATCGGCTTTGGTGAATCAATCGATCCGGAAGTTCTACGCGCGGCTGAATTGCTCGCGCAAGTTCTCGACGGTGCCGGGTTCGCCGCGAACCCGGAAGAAAGTGCCTTCGTTGTCCGAATGTTCCCCCAATACCTGGCAATTCGTATAGATTGCGCCGCGCAGTTGTTGCGCCGACCACGGCAGAAAAAACTCGGCTTCGATCAAGTTCTGCTGGAAAAACTCAACAATCTTCCGTCGCAGCATTGCGACATCGTCGGGCCGACGTGCGCTCATTACAATGCATCCCGGATATTGCATTCGTAACGCCGCTTCACATTCAGCTTGCGCAACCGTATCGCCGACATGGTCGATCTTGTTGAATACGCGAATACGCGGCACATCGCTCGCGCCGATCTCCTCGAGCACCGTATCGGTGACCTCAAGCTGGCGCTCAAATCCGGGATCGCTGGCATCAATGACGTGGAGCAGCAAAGATGCGTCGAGCGCTTCTTCCAGTGTCGATTTGAACGAGGCAACCAATCCATGCGGCAGGTTCTTGATGAAACCAACCGTATCGCTGACGAGTACGCGCGGCACACTCTCCGGATGGAGCGCGCGCACGGTGGTATCCAGCGTTGCAAAGAGCTTGTTCGCGACCAGCACCTCGCTTCCCGTCAACGCCCGCATCAAGGTGGATTTCCCGGCGTTGGTATAGCCGACCAACGCGACACTGGCCAATCCCTGACGCTCTTGCCGACGCGCACGCTGTATCTTGCGCTCGGCATCCATCGCGACAATTTCCTGTTGGAGCTCGGCGATACGATCGCGAATTTTGCGCCGATCCAGTTCAGTATGCGATTCACCGGTGCCGCGACCGCCCGTACCGCTACGCTGACGCCCTTGCGGCCCCGCAAGCTTGGCCGCTTCGCGCAGACGCGGCGCCATATAACCGAGGTGTGCGATTTCCACCTGAGCGCGCGCCGCACGAGAACGGGCATTGCGGTAAAAAATTTCGAGAATCACCATCGTACGATCCATCACCTCGCAGCCAACCTCTTTTTCAAGGTTGCGCGCCTGCGACGGCGAAATCTCATGATCGACCAGAATGGTGTCGATGACCGGATTATCGGGGCTGCCGATTGGTTCCTCGGATTCGCCGGATGCCTGCTCGTTATTCACGAAACAACGAATTTCCTCGCGCTTGCCGACGCCAAGGTAAGCAGTGGTGTCGAAACTGGATCTTTTCTGCACGAACGTATGAACGACCTTGTAACCCAGCGTCTTTGCCAGTTCGCGCAACTCGGTCAGCGATGCCTCGAACTCAATATCGCTGACATTAGGCAATTGAACAGACGCCACGATAGCGTGCCTGGGTTTTTCTTTGATTTCTATTGTCATGAGGAAGCTGTACTTCTTGAATGAATCGCCCCGAGTTTTCTGGAGACTGTTTGGTTTGAGTCAAACCGCATCGGCTGACTCTCTTAATTGGCGATATTTCGATTGCCCGCCTGAGATACGGCGCATCATTCATGCAACCAATGCAACTGAATTGGTCACTATGAGCCTGCGCAAAGCCGGTAAAACCGTGGATCGTTTTCAGCGGCTTACTGCAATTGCTTAACAGGCCGTTGAAAAACGTTTTCGAGGCACAGCCGATGCAAGGCAAAAACAGGCGAAAGAGCGCAGTTTATGCATAATAAATGAGCATTTTGAGCCTGTTTTTAACACCGCAGCGGCAACGCAGATAGTTTTTCAACAGCCTGTTAAACCCGGAAGCTCCCAGATGACGCCCCCCCAACGCTTCCCGCATTTTATATGAGTATGCCGCATTTTGTCTTTTTGACAGGCAAAGCATGCTTGCCATACATCATACACGATAACTTTTTGCATTTTTCCATCCCCAAAGATTGTTTGCGTTGCATCGGGTTTGCATATAAATTGCGCAATTCGTTTGGCTGTACACCCTTAAGTGTTTTTTTGTTTTGCAAGTGTTGTCCGTGCGATAAACGACAAAAATATAATGAAAGGAATTCGATTGCTATGGTGTCGACATTGAAAAGATTGTTATTTCTGATGGGAAGTATAGGCTTGATGGCATGGTCGTTGCCGCTGCTAGCAAATTGCAGCGGATGTTTGTGTCCCGGTGATCCTTGCAATCTGTGCCCGTTGCCGGCAATGGTCAATGACTCTCCCAAAGAAAACGAACACGCATTGTGCGCAAAAATTCGAGAGAAAGTGCCGCCGACCGATGCGCTGCCCGGATCGAACGATTATTTTCCGAGCTTGGATAAATCAGTCGCGGTGTGTGTCGGCGAGGGCGGCGATATCATCAGAAACCGGCAAAAGCTTGCGGAATATCCTTCGCGATTTTATTGCAAGCCGCCGGGACGATCAAAACAACCAGATTGATTTGCAGCCCCACTTTTCCGGGTGTCAGCAACACTTGTTGAAGCCATGCGCCAGCCGTGCTTTCATGTTGCCGGGCTATCCGTCACAAAATCGCGAGACAAGCTCCGGCTTCATGTTTCAGTATGCCGTTGCAGCCATTGCTGCCCCTTAGGAGTTAATCGATAACGTTGCGTAGGACTTCGCGGCGAATCAGGTTGGGTGCGTTCGACCCAACCGCCGGTTAATGACGGATTAAGGTAATTTTCCCGGAAAGTCGGGTGATGTATCAGTCTCAGAGCCTGCATTAAATCGCTGCTGTTCAATTCTCCGGCGCCGATTACTTGGATAAGCGTTGCTACTTGGTCGGTTACTTGGTCGGTTACTTGGTCGGTGATTGTTGCTTCATTGATGGCATCGTGCAATGCGCTCAGCATAAAATCAATAAACGGCGCGGCATTCGCTTGCGTATCGGCTGCTGCCAACGCTTGGTAATAATCCTGCTGCCGTTCGCGAATCACCGTTTCCACAGGCAGGTAAACCAGCATCGATTTCCAATCCCGTAAAATCAAAGTCTGCCACAACCGTCCCATGCGACCGTTGCCGTCGGCAAAGGGGTGAATGAATTCCAGTTCGTAGTGAAAAACGCAACTGGCGATCAACGGGTGCTCATCCGTTGTTGTCAACCACTGCAACAAATCGGCCATCAATTGCGGCACTCGGTCGGCGGGCGGAGCCATGTGCACCAATTGCTTGTCCTGAAAAATACCGACACCACCGGACCGATAACATCCGACCTCATCCATCAAACCCTGCATCAACAACTCGTGCGCCGACAGCAAATTTTGCTCGGAATTAGCGTGCCATTTTTCCATCGCTTCATAAGCTACAAAAGCATTGCGCACTTCCTGAATCTCACGCGGATGACCCAACACGCGCTTGCCTTCAATTACGGCAGTTACCTGCTCCAGCGTCAATGTATTGTTCTCGATGGCCAGCGAGGCATGAATGGTGCGAAGTCGGTTTTCCCGACGCAGCCGTGGCGTCAGGCTTTGCTCGGCCAGCACGGTGTAGCGGCCGATGATTTCACCGATAGCGGCGACCCGATTCACGATTGATGGGGTGATGGTGTAGGGTGGCTGATATTTCATATTGCCTTCAAGGTTGCTTGAAATGACGCTATCGCTATGGTGATTTGCCGCGATGATTTTGTAAACACAGCCAAATCCATAGTCTTATCAAACCAGCGGCACCCGCGACAAATCCAGTTCGCCCTTGAACGCTTTTCTTCGTTTAAATGTTTGATTGCTTCTACGGCGGAAACGCGGTCGATGATTTTGATGTCCCCGGGTTTCATCGTTTTTCCTC
Organism: Nitrosomonas sp.; assembly: GCA_023257295.1. Classification (GTDB taxonomy): domain Bacteria; phylum Pseudomonadota; class Gammaproteobacteria; order Burkholderiales; family Nitrosomonadaceae; genus Nitrosomonas. Next base: position 16,186 of record JALRCN010000126.1, read on the forward strand.
TTTTTTCATCAGGCTCTTTCAAAAATTTTGAACAGGTTTGTTCGCTGCGTAGCGAACGGTTCAAAATATCCGAATATGACCTGTGGCGTCAATGCTGTTGTGCGTAGCCGAAATTGCATTTTGTCGCTACCGGGTTTGTCGCCTTTTTTGTATTTCAATCGCCGAAGCACCATTCACGCTGTCTTCCATCGAACCCTAATTGCGGATTCCTAAATACTGTAAACAACGCCAGGTATTCTTGTGGTTTATGACATAAAAATCCGATAACTTCGGGCTTTCCGTGGTATCAGTTTCTCTCATTTGGGGGATCGACTTTAAGATTCCAGGATGGAATCCGTATTTATGCTCCTGCTTAGTACCGGATGCAATAGTATTATTACGGACAATTGCGAATGGAGAAACAATAAAGAACCCGAGTTTATACGGGTTTGCGATCGATCTTGGATTGCTGTACATGGCTTTCTGGTAGGCGCGATTGGACTCGAACCAACGACCCCCACCATGTCAAGGTGGTGCTCTAACCAGCTGAGCTACGCGCCTGAAGCCTAAAGAAACGTGATTCTAACCGAAACGGCCATGCGCCGCAAAATTAACGTGCGGTTAATGCCGTCTGCAACAAATTCGCCGTGACCTCTCCGCTTGCTTGCTGCACATAGTTTGTGATGATCGGAATAAATCTTGCCACCATATCGGGCGCAAGATCCAATTGCTGGAACGATGCCGCCAGCGCAGCCACACTGCCCAGCGTATTGTCCTTATCGCCCATCAAAGACGACAATCCGCTCGATAAGCTGGACATCGGCGGCGCTGCGCTCAACATTCGATCCATTCCCGGAATTGAACGCGCCATCATGGCAAACGTATCCGGCGTCATCTTATTTTGCGCCAATTGAAAAATGGCGCCCGCACCGCTTAAGGCTTGCTGTTGCGACACGCCCAGCCGGTGCTCCAGAATATCCACTAACCCGATGGTCACAGCTTCCGCCGGATTATTCACCGCTTCCACACCGGCATTGACGATTTGTCGTCCGCTTTGCGCGGCCCCTTCAATCGCCGAGAGATTCCGATCCGCCGCAGCCAGCGGATTGATGCTGCCGCTATTGGTTGCGCATCCCATCGTCGACGCAAGAATAATTAAAGCGCTTAATTGGGTATAGTTAATGTTTTTCATGCTTACTCCTCATTCAATGACATCATTCATGCGATACGCTTCAGATGATCTATATGATACAGGCTTTACCGTTGGTGTATTTCAGCATCGCTTCTTGGCGCGTATCCGTCGAGCTTCTTTTGGGTCAATGATCAGCGGACGGTAAATTTCTATCCTATCGTTGGATTGTACCGGCGTATCCGGGTTTGCGAATTGACCGAAAATACCCAGCTTGCTTTTGCGCAAATCGACCCCCGGAAATTGTTTAAGAATTTCCGAGCACGCTATCGCTTGTTCGACCGTACAACCGGCAGGCACTTCGATTTGTTTTAAAATTTGCGTCTCCGGCAACGCAAAAATCACTTCGACCGGGAATGTCGTTGTCATCGCTTGCCGTAAATTGTTTCGGCGCGCTCGATAAAAGACTCGACAAAACTATTTGCGATCATATGAAACACCGGGCCGACCAATTTCTCAAGGATTTTATGCGAGAACGTGTAATGCAAACGGAATTTTATTTTGCAAGCGCTTTCCGATAGCGGAATGAATTGCCAATAACCATCCAAATGCTCAAATGGGCCGTCCAACAGGCTCATTTCGATCAATTCCGGCGGGAAGCGTTTGTTCTTAGTAGTAAAACTGTGCTGAATGTGGTGGTAATCGATGTTTACCGTTGCGTGCGTCGTTATCTCATCCTGCGGCTCAACGACGGTACCGCCGCACCACGGAAGAAACTTCGGGTATTCCGCAACATCGTCGACCAGCGCGAACATTTGGCTTGCCGAATATTCAACCAAAACCGATTTTTCTATTTCTGCCATAAAAGTCAATTACCCCGTATCCATGAGGCAACACTGAAAAAACTGATAAAATACACAAACCGAGTGTCATCTACCCCATTTGCCCCCGCATGAGTATTGTACAAAATAAAAAAGCCTTCCACGATTATTTTATCGAGGAAAAGTATGAAGCAGGCATGATGCTGGAAGGTTGGGAAGTCAAAGCCATTCGCGAAGGCCGGGTTCAATTAAAAGAAGCGTATGTTATTATTCGCAGCGGCGAATTATATCTCATCGGCAGCCATATTAGTCCGCTCAAAACCGCATCGACGCATATCAATCCCGATCCTGTAAGAACGCGCAAACTGTTATTGCATGCTGAAGAAATCAAGCGCCTTATCGGCAAGGTTGAGCGTGCAGGATATACATTGGTACCGCTGGACATGCACTACAAATCTGGCAGAATCAAACTGGAAATCGGTCTGGCAAAAGGCAAGAAACAGCATGACAAGCGCGAGTCCGAAAAAGAAAAAGAATGGGACCGCGCCAAACAGCGCTTGATGCGCTCCAAACAATGATTGGCTTAAAAATTTTCAAATAGATATTAGTTACGATTATGCAAAAACCTATCGCAATCTGGTTATTAGTTTGTTGTACCCTGGTGTTCGCCATGATAGTGGTTGGCGGTGTTACGCGCTTGACCGATTCGGGTCTTTCGATTGTGGAGTGGCAGCCGATTGTCGGCACCATGCCGCCGATTACGCAGCAAGACTGGGATATTCTGCTGGAAAAATACCGCGCCACGCCGCAATACCAGCAAGTCAACAAAGGCATGAGCGTCGATGAATTCAAAAGTATCTTCTGGTGGGAATACTTCCATCGCGTGCTTGGCCGATTAATCGGTTTGGTATTTTTTGTGCCATTTGTTTATTTCTTATGGAAAAAACAGATCGATCGTCCTCTCGGCATCAAACTTGCGGGTATATTCGTTTTAGGCGGCTTACAAGGATTCATGGGGTGGTATATGGTGATGAGCGGCTTGGTGAACGACCCGCATGTCAGCCAGTACCGGCTCACCGCACACCTAGGATTGGCATTTGTCATTTTTGCCGCGATGTTCTGGGTCGCATTAGGACTGCTTTCCCCGGCGCGCGAACAAACGCAACCCAATGAACAATTGCGAAGCCTGCGAAAATTTTCCTTCGGACTGACTTGGCTCATTTTTATCATGATCCTATCCGGCGGATTCGTCGCAGGTATTCGCGCAGGCTTTGCTTACAATACTTTCCCACTAATGAGCGGTCATTTGATTCCACCGGGTATGTTTATGCTCGAGCCTTGGTATCGCAATTTCTTCGACAATGTCGCAACGGTTCAATTCGATCATCGCTTGATCGCTTGGATTCTCGCTTTTTCAGTACCTTTCTTCTGGTATAAATCACGCCAAGCAACGCTTTCCGACACGACTCGATTGGCATGCGATCTCTTTTTATTGATGCTCGCCATCCAAATCACATTGGGCATATCGACATTGTTGATGGTTGTGCCGATCCCTCTGGCGGCTTCGCATCAAGGAGGCGCAGTACTGCTATTTACAGCGTCATTGTGGGTAAGCCACCGGTTACGGTAAGCCAATCCTGCTGGAAATATCATGTTTTTCACTGCGGAATCGATTACATGCTTTTACGACTTGGAGCAAGACAGGCTGCATCTGACGTTCAGCGGCACCGATCGCGAAGAAATAACCGGTGCGATGACACGCCAATTCCTCAAGGAATTATTAGCGCAGTTACCTTCCTGGCTAATCCAGCAATACGCCGGTGAGATGCCGCAACCGCCTGGACAACAAAGCATGATCAGCTCGTTCCATCACCACTTGTCGCAGCAGCAAGTACCCGTCACTTACGGAAAAGCGACGCCCGGCAATCACATCGAAACTTTTCTCATTCACTCGGTCAATTTGATTAAAAATAAAGGAACTGCCGGACAAAGCAATGAAAAAATAAAATTAGTGTTTCTGGATCGAGATCACGCCACTGAAATCGGTATCGGATTTACGCTCGAACAATTGCACAAATTGATCGGCGAAATTCTCAAGCAAGTTCAGAACTGGGATTTGCCCAACCCTTGGCTTGCCGATACTAATTTCTTCGTATCGCCCAATGCCAAAAACAACTCGGTGCATTGATCCGCACCGCAAACGACACCGGATTATTTAATCGAATAATCCGCGATCAGCCAACTGTCATTCTGCGCTTTTGCCAGCGTTACGGTCTCCAAAGCCAGTCCTTTTTGCGCGAATGTAGTATAAAACTGCAACACCACATAATCGCCGTCGGGAAGCCCCGATAACGATTTTGCCGCACCGGCGGTGGCGATATACCGTGCATTGGCGACACCGAGCGGCGATCGCATCTCTGTAGTCGATTTCACCCATTCGGTTTCGGTTTTGTTTGATCTCAATAGCGGCGAAGCATGCTCCCAACTTTCCCGGTACTTCACATTATCAAGTAACTCAAGCCATGCTCGCGCACTGCTTTCAACTATTTTCAGAATGACGCTATCGTCCGCAACAGCGGCGCTGGAACAGAACAGCAACAGCAATAACACGATCCATCGTTTAATCATTGAATTCCTCTCATTATTAACGACTTACGGAAGCCTTCACACCCCATCAATCGTGAGGAAAAAAACTTCCAATCAACCAGATTGATGCAATGCCCAATAATATCAATGTAACCTGCTGAACGGTTGCGTGCAGCTCCGGTCGTCGATGCAAACCGGGAATTAAATCTGACATCGCCACATAGATCATACTGGCCGATGCCAATGCCAATAACGGCTGCACCATAAAATCCATCTGATTCAGCATCAAATAGGCCATCACGCCGCCGATTAGCGTTGCTAGACTAGATAGCAAATTCATCCAAAACGCTACGCGGCGCGTATAACCCGAATTCAGCAGGATAATAAAATCTCCCGCTTCCTGCGGGATTTCATGCGCAAAAATAGCAATGGATGTCACAATACCCAATTGCACATCAACCATGAAAGCGGCCGCGATCAAAATGCCATCGACAAAATTGTGGAAGGTATCTCCCACGATAACCATCATGCCGCTACGCCCATGATCGTGATGATGGTTTTGCGCCATCGAGCTGTGTGATAGATCATGCGCTTCGCAATCCTCGATATGGCAATGCCGCCACAACACCAGTTTTTCCAGAATGAAGAAGAGCAAAATTCCGGCCAAAACGATCGTTGTCACTTGTATGGGATTATCGGATAGCTCAAATGCTTCCGGCAGCGTATTCAGGAAAGCAGCGCCCAATAAAGCACCGATGGCGTAAGACACAAGTACGGATAGCCACGACACTCGCGCATTGAGCGCCAGGATAGCCGCGCACGACAAACTCAATACCCCACCCAGTAGGCTGGCGGTAATAATCCAAGCAAGCGTTGACATAAAACTCACTGAAAGACAAAGGCGCGATTATACGCTGTTGCACCTTTGTTGATTCATAAGTTAAGGAAACCTCTAACATTGGCTGCGCAAGCGATCTGCCGCGTTGGATGGCGCTCGAAAATTCGCCTATCGCTATCGCATGTCTCATCTTACTCGCCGAATTAATCAGTGTTTCCTTAACAATCACTCAAGCCAGATCAACGCCGCCATTCGCCCGGTCTCTCCATCGCGGCGATAAGAATAAAAACGTCGTGGATCGCTATAAGTGCAAACCCCACCGCCGTAAATCGCCGTCACATTATTTTCCATCAATCGCTGCCGCGCCAGCAGAAAAATATCCGCCAACCACTTCTTTTCGTGTGGATTGCTTTTCGCAACAAAAGCTTTTTCAGCGCGTATATCGTGTTGCATAAACGCATCGTAAACATCCACGCCAACCTCAAAGTGTCGCGGACCGATCGCCGGTCCCAACCATGCCAGCAAGCTACCGTACTCCGCTTGCATCGCCTCAATCGTCTTTTCGATGATCCCCCCGGCCAAGCCTCGCCATCCGGCATGCGCAATCGCCACAACCGTACCCGCCTTATCGCACAGAAACACCGGCAAACAGTCGGCAACCATAATGGCGCAAACCGTTTCGGATTTTCGGCTATAAACGGCATCGCCTTCCGGATTTGCTGCCGTAGCACGCTCAAGCCAAATAGGATCGGTGCCATGCACTTGTTTCAGCCATTTGGGTTCCGCAGGTAAATGTGCGCGCAACAATGCCCTGTTCCGCATCACATTCTCAGGATTATCATTGACATGAGCGCCAAGATTCATCGATGCATAAGCGCCATTCTCATCGCGGCTGACACCGCCGGTTCGGGTTGTAAATAGCGACCTCACGCCGGCAGGAACCGGCCAATTCGGAATTATCCAATTCTGCATCAGCATTTGTTCTCAAGAATTAATTTTCCGGGACGATAAAAAAGAAGCGGTTAACCAAGGAATTTTCTTATCAAAAATGATTAACACCATTTTTATGCCTCACTTTATTCGATATCTTAATAATTTTTTAGGGTCTTAGGAAGTTAAGCACTTAAAGAAGTGTGTTAACTTACTGAGATGAATGTTAAAAACAGATACTATTTCCGTTCTCGAATTGGAGAAGCTAAAT
>JALRCN010000214.1 GCA_023257295.1 Nitrosomonas sp.
TTATTTGCATTTGAAAGAAACCGAATTTCGTTTTAATCATCGTCGTGATAATCTTTATCTTGCCGTTCTCAAATTATTACGCCTAAACCCGCTTTAACTTCCTAAGACCCATTATTTTTTATCAATGTGTATGAATTACACAACATGACACCGGTGTATTTCCGTATTACAGTAGGGGTCTGTTTGATAATCATGTAAATTTGAACGCACAAGCTCTTCGATGTCGATGCCGAATTTTACACATCTGATTCAGGTCTTGCACAATCGCTATCCTTGTGTATCGCTTGGTTGACCTTAACTCATTACGGAGAAAATCGTTATGTTCCTGTTCCTCTTCTACGTTTTCTTTCTTGTCGCTGCTATCGCCGCCGTGATCCTTGGCATTCCGGCGATTCGCCACCGTCTGGTTACCGGTCAAATTCTGAAAATCTTCCGAGCAATGCTGCCGCAGATTTCACAAACCGAACAAGAGGCACTCGATGCAGGTACGGTTTGGTGGGAAGGCGATTTGTTTAGCGGGAAGCCGGATTGGAAAAAAATGCTGGCTTATCCAAAGCCTCAATTGACTGCGGAAGAGCAGGCATTTCTCGATGGCCCGGTCGAACAACTGTGCGCAATGTTGGACGAATGGAAAATTACGCACGAATTAAAAGATTTGCCGCCGGAAGTTTGGCGGTTTATTAAGGAAAACGGTTTCTTCGGTTTGATTATTCCGAAACAATACGGCGGTTACGGTTTCTCGGCACTGGCACATTCTGCTGTGGTGATGAAAATCGGTTCGCGCAGCGGCACCACAGCAGTGACAGTGATGGTGCCCAATTCGCTGGGACCGGCAGAGTTGCTGTTGCATTATGGCACCGAACGGCAAAAAGAACATTATTTGCCGCGCCTGGCAAAAGGCCAGGAAGTCCCTTGTTTTGCGTTGACTTCACCCGAAGCGGGTTCCGATGCCGGATCGATGCCCGATTTTGCTATCGTGTGTCGCGGCGAATTCGATGGCAAATCCGATGTGTTGGGTATGCGGGTAACGTGGGAGAAACGCTACATTACGCTTGGCCCAGTTGCAACGCTGCTCGGTTTGGCATTCAAATTGTACGATCCGGACCGACTCTTGGGTGGCGATGAGGAGATCGGCATTACATTGGCATTGATCCCAACCGATACACCCGGTGTCAATATCGGACGGCGTCATTATCCGCTCAATGGCGTATTTCAAAATGGTCCCAATTCCGGTGAGAAGGTTTTCATTCCAATGGAATGGGTGATCGGCGAACAAGAGGGTTTGGGGCAAGGCTGGCGCATGCTGATGAATTGTCTGGCGGCAGGGCGTTCCATTTCATTGCCGGCAACCAGTGTTGGGGCCGCTAAATTGGCGGCGCGCACCAGCGGTGCTTATGGCCGGGTTCGCACACAATTTAAAACGCCTATCGGTTATTTCGAAGGTATCGAAGAAGCATTGGCGCGCATCGGCGGCAATACCTATATGATGGATGCGGCGCGCGTGATGACTGCGGGTGCTGTTGATCTGGGTGAGAAGCCTTCGGTTGTTTCCGCCATCGTCAAATATCATTTAACGGAACGCGGACGCCAGGCAATCAACGATGCGATGGATATTCATGGTGGTAAAGGCATTTGCATCGGCCCGCGCAACTACCTGGGGCGTACTTATCAGCAAATGCCCGTCAGTATTACTGTTGAAGGCGCGAATATATTGACGCGCAACATGATCATCTTCGGTCAAGGCGCGATTCGCTGTCATCCGTATCTGTTGAAAGAAGTGAATGCCGCGCATGACAAGGATCAAGACCGCGGCTTGCTCGCTTTCGATGCAGCTTTGATCGAACATGCCAAATTCACGATGCGCAATACGGCGAACAGTGTGTTTCTTGCTTTGGCAGGCAATTTTATCAACGAGAATGCGCCGGAAAATTGTGCGCCGGAAACCGCCGGATATTACCGGCAATTGGCGCGTTATTCCGCCAGTTTTGCGTGTATTGCCGATATTGGGTTGATGGTGTTGGGCGGTTCTCTCAAACGCAGAGAAAGATTATCCGCACGGTTGGGCGATATTTTGAGCATGTTGTATCTATGCTCGGCGGCGTTGAAACGTTTTGAGGACGATGGTCGTCCGAGTGCCGATTTGCCGTTGTTGCATTGGTCGATGCAAGACGCCATGTATCGAATGCAACAGGCGTTCGATGAGTTTTTGAGTAACTTCCCGCTACCGATTGCCTTGGTCTGGCTACTACGCGGCTTGGTATTTCCGCTAGGTAAGCGTTGTAAGCCGCCAACCGATAAATTATCGCATGAGGTGGCTCGGCTGCTGATGGCACCCGGTGTTGTGCGTGATCGGCTTACTGCCGGGATTTTTGTCCCTACAGCGGATCACGAGCCATTGGCAGAATTGGAGCAGGCATTGCAATGCGCAATCGATTGCGAAGCGATTGAATCCAAACTGCGTCAAGCGATTAAGACGCATAAAATTACGGATCATGGCGACGAGCAAATAGCTCAGGCGGTCGCGTGCAACGTATTGACCGAGGAAGAAGCCGAACTGTTGCATAAGCTGAAAGACTTGCGTCAGCGCGCTATTAAGGTCGACGATTTTTCAACTAACTTTGATTTAGGGACAAAGAGTCGAACAAAGAAGCAATAACCGGTCATTTTTGTTCTGGTGGAAGTCTGAAATATGCAAGATAATCAAAACGATTCAACCGACATCATAGCGGTAGAAATAGCGAAAACGCTGGACGGTCTTTTCGCCGAGCGCGTGCGCCGTTCGCCTGAGAAAATTGCATATCGGTATTTCAATCCGGTTGATGAGCAGTGGTGCAGCTACACATGGGAGCAAATGAATCTGCTCATCGCACGTTGGCAAGCAGCCATTGAAAGCGAATCGCTCGAACCCGGAGATCGCGTGGCGGTGATGATGCGAAATTGCCCGGAATGGGTGATGTTCGAGCAAGCGGCGCTTGGGCTTGGTTTGGTCGTCATTCCGCTTTATACCGACGATCGGGTCGAAAATGCGGCTTATATCGTCAACGATGCCGGTGTGAAATTGCTGTTGCTGGAAGGCACGCATCAGTGGCAGCAATTTGTGGCAATTGAGGATCAGGTTTCGAGTTTGCAGCGTGTTGTCATACTGCGCGCACCTGAGCTTGGCGACGATGAGGCATGTGCGAGTCCGCGCGTCGTATCGGCTGCGGATTGGCTGCTTGCACAGGCTGGCGAAGTGAAACATCGCAATGACGATCCGCATGCGCTGGCGACGATTATTTATACCTCCGGCACATCGGGACGGCCCAAAGGTGTCATGCTCAGTCATCGTAATATTCTGACCAATACCTTTAGTTGCTTGCAATTCGTTCCTGTATTAACCGACGATACATTGCTTTCCTTTTTGCCTTTGTCGCACACGTTTGAGCGGACATCCGGTTATTATGTGCCGATGATGGCTAGCGCAACTATTGCTTATGCGCGTTCGATTCAGCAGCTGCAGGAAGATTTGCTGACGATACGTCCAACGTTGCTGATTTCCGTGCCGCGCATTTATGAAAGAGTCTACGCCGGGATTCGTGCAAAGCTTGCCGAAGGCTCCGGCTTCGCTCGTTGGCTATTTTATTTTGCCGTTGCTGTCGGATACAGCCGCTTTGAATGCCAACAAGGAAGAGGAAGCTGGCGATGGACGCATGTATTGTGGCCGCTTCTGGAAAAACTGGTTGCCCGCAAAGTGATGCATAAGTTAGGCGGACAATTGCGGTTTGCACTGAGCGGCGGTGCCGCACTATCTGCGGAAGTATCACGGATTTTTATTGGATTGGGATTGCCGATTATACAAGGCTATGGCATGACGGAGAGCAGTCCGGTCGTGTGCGCCAACCGGCTTGGCGACAATGTGCCATCCAGTGTGGGTTTGCCCATCCCTGGTGTGGAAGTCAAGTTAGGTGACGATAATGCCTTGTTGATCCGAGGCCCCAATGTCATGAAAGGCTATTGGAACAATCCCGAAGCGACGAAAGCGGTCATTTCCGCCGATGGGTGGTTAAATTCCGGCGATATCGCATCGATCGATTCGCAAGGGCATGTGACCATTACCGGTCGCTTGAAGGAGATCATCGTGCTGTCGACCGGGGAGAAGGTGCCGCCAGCCGATATGGAGGCTGCAATTCTGCGCGACCCTGTGTTCGATCAAGTAATGCTGATTGGCGAAGCACGTTCTTATTTAAGTATTTTGGCGGTGCCGAACGTGACTCGCTTGCAAGTATTGATTGCACAGCACGGCTTGGGTGATATTTTTACCAATGGTCAACAAAAACAACAAATTGAGAAAATTTTATTAGATAAAGTTGCACATTTAACCAGCGAGTTTCCCGGCTATGCCAAGATTCGCCGCGTAGCAATAGTGCAAGAGCCATGGAGCATCGATAACGGGTTACTGACGCCGACGTTGAAGTTGAAGCGTGCAAAAGTATTGGAGAAACACAAAGTGGAGGTCGAGCGTTTGTACGCGGGACATTGAAATCGATAAACCAAATCATGGCAAAAGACACCGGTAAATTAGACAAACTTGTGCTGGAAGCGCGTAAGAATGCGGAGAAGCGTGCACAGGGCTATCGCGAGCAGGCGCTGAAATTATTTCCTTGGGTATGCGGGCGCTGCGCGCGTACGTTCGATCATAAAAACTTGCAGCTATTGGAAGTGCACCATAAAAACAGCAATCATGACGACAACCCGCCCGATGGCAGCAATTGGGAATTGTTATGTACTTATTGTCATGAACACGAGCATTCCAAATTGAAGGATGCTCAAGGTCGTGCGAGTACCGAATCATCGACGACAGCTGCCACCTTCAATCTATTCGCCAATTTGAAAGATAGACTAAAAAATAAATCGTAGCGGAATCTTTCGCTTGGACGGATACGGCAAAGAATTATGTTTTATCACGCAAGGAGTTTACTATGGCTAAATTAACGGATGTGCCCGGTATTGGACCAGCGGCTGCCAAATTGCTGGCTGAGCACAAAATCAAAACCGTTGAAGCGCTGGCGGCTGTCGGCTTGGCGGATCTCAAGGCAATTAGCGGTTTTGGCGGCGATATACGTGCACGAGCTGTCAAGAAAGC
>JALRCN010000003.1 GCA_023257295.1 Nitrosomonas sp.
AGAAAAATCAAATCACGATAGATTACAATTCGAACAAGCAAGTCAAAACGTTCTCGACTTGGTGAAAAAACTGTCCGTTAAAATGGGACAACTCCAACTCCACTGGCAGCAAACACGGCAAATCGGTTTATCGCTCGGTGACCGCGCTTGCCTTAGCACGGCGATTCGATTGGAAATTCCGGTACTGACCGCCGACCGGGTCTGGTCGGCACTGAAGCTGCCCGTTACGATTCAATGTATTCGTTGAAAATCACTGCCGCCCATTCTCATCCCCAATTGCAGCAATGCATCCCATACGTCGCCTTGCGCCACACCCTTAACCATTTGGTCGATCGTTGCTGCTTGCGACAATCCTTGCAGCAAAATTTGCGGCTTAATGCGCTTGACTGCGGTCATGACAAGCTTTTGCCGATCCCCCCAAACTCTCGCCGCTTGCAGCAGTTGCGCGGGCGGCTGGCCGTCGGCCAGTCCTTGTTGAATGGAAATCAATTGCCGGACTGATTCGGCCAGGGTGGCAAGTATCAGCAGCGGTGGCGTGCCCTCCCCTTGCAGCCCATTCAAGATGCGCACAAAGCGTGCAGTATCGGCGGCAAGCATGGCGTCCGCCAATTGAAACACGTCGTAGCGCGCCACGTTTAACACCACGTCTTTGACTTGTGCAAAAGTCAGATGGCCTCCGGGATACAGCAATGCAAGCTTCTGAATCTCCTGATGCGCAGCCAGTAAATTGCCTTCCACCTGATCGGCAAGAAATTGCAGCGTGGCGGCATCGGCTTTTTGTTGCTGCCGGGCCAGGCGTTGACCGATCCAATCGGACAACCGGTCGCGCTCCAGCGCGTACACCGGAATCATCGTGCCCGACGTTTCCAGCGCTTTGAACCATTTGGTTGCTTGACCTTGCTTATCGATGCGCGGCAATGTAACTAAGGTGAGGATATCAGGCGGCAGTGCATTGCAGTAAGCCTCGATGGCTTTGCCGCCTTCCTTGCCGGGCTTTCCGGACGGGATACGGATGTCGATGATTTTGCGCTCGCCGAACAGCGATATATTACTGCCTGCATTAAGCAAGCTTGTCCAATCGAAATGCTGTTCGGAGACCAATAACTCGCGCTCGGTATAGCCTTGCCGCCTCGCATGATCGCGAATCAGATCGGCAGCCTCCTGCATTAGCAGCGGTTCGCTGCCAAATAGCGTATACAGCGATGTCGGTTGTTTTTGCAGGTGTTGTGGCAGTTGTTCCGGTTTAATGCGCATGACGGTCAGTCATAGCCCGGAACGATTACCGCGCATTCTCGGCGGGTGGTGCCTTATACGTCGACAAGCGCCAGACAATTTGTTGCAGCGCATCGGTTTGCATATCTTTCACCAGCAATCTCTCTTCCGCTTCTTTGGCGACAATTTGCGCATCCAAAAACGGCAAAATGCGTGTCAAGGTGATTTCGGTATTCGGCACGATCTCGACGCCGCGATGATCCAGCACGCGATAAACCACCCGGTAAACCAGATTGAAATCGCGCACGCGCCCGCCGCCCGATAGCGATAAAATCACCCTATCGTTAACAGCACTGATAATATCCAATGTTGCGTCGGCTTCTGCGGGGCTCGCAGCCAGCTTGGTCGTCGACGAGGTTTTGATCATGCGCTCCATTTCCAAGCCGATGGTATGCCCGTCGGGTGCGTTGA
>JALRCN010000221.1 GCA_023257295.1 Nitrosomonas sp.
CATCGGCATTTATGTGTTTTTCTCGCTCTACCTCGATTCGCTGGGGTACAGCAAAACCACACTGGAAAATCTGCTGGCGAAATATCCCAACAGCGATGCCGCAAAAAAGGCCAAGCAACGCTTGGTCAATCTCAAATAACGCCGTTTTCTCAAATAGACTGATTACTGTTTCCGGTAAACGTCTAGTCCACACTTTCCCTGCTCATGAGTATCGTGCAAGCGTTAGAAACAACAACCTTGCGTATCAGTGAAATTTTCTTTTCGTTACAAGGCGAGACCAGTCGCGTCGGATTGCCGACTGTCTTTGTGCGCCTGACCGGCTGTCCGCTGCGCTGCGGTTATTGCGATACCGCTTATGCGTTTTCCGGTGGCGAAACGATTTCGATTGCGGCAGTCATGAACCAAGTGGCCGGTTATAGCACGCGCTATGTTACGGTGACTGGCGGTGAGCCGCTGGCGCAGAAAAATTGCTTAATTTTGTTGACCGCGCTGTGCGACACCGGCTATTCGGTATCGCTGGAAACCAGCGGTGCGTTGGATTTGGCGCATGTGGACAAACGGGTTAGTAAAATTATGGACATCAAAACACCCGGTTCCGGTGAGGCCGGTAGAAACAATTGGGACAATCTGGCGCATTTGACGCCGCAGGATGAAATCAAATTTGTGTTATGCGATGAAGCCGATTATCAGTGGGCTGGTGAACTCATTCAAAGCAAGCGGTTAACGCAAACTTGTTCGATTCTGTTTTCGCCCGTGTACGGCAAGGTAAATCCGACGCAACTGGCCGATTGGATATTGCACGATCGATTACCCGTCAGGATGCAGTTGCAATTGCATAAACTGGTATGGGGCGAACAGCCGGGGCATTGATATCATGACCGCAGGCATAAAGAAGGCCGTGGTATTGCTGTCCGGCGGATTGGATTCGGCAACAACGCTGGCGATAGCACACTCCCGGCAATTCGAATGCCATACGCTGAGTATCGATTACGGTCAGCGGCATCGCGTTGAATTAAAAGCGGCGCAAGCCGTTGCGCGTGCACATGGTGCTCGTGCGCACCAAATCGTTAAACTGGATCTGACCGCTTTCGGCGGCTCCGCGCTGACCGATTCGTCCATAGCCATCCCGATAACCGGAACGCAAAACGGTATTCCTGCGACTTACGTGCCTGCCAGAAATACCATCATGTTGTCGCTTGCGCTGGCATGGGCTGAAACGGTGGATTGTCGGGATATTTTTATCGGCGTCAATGCGGTTGATTATTCCGGTTATCCGGATTGCCGTCCCGAATACATCAAAGCTTTCGAAGCCATGGCCAATCTTGCCACCAAGGCCGCAATCGAAGGCAAGAAACTCGCCATTCATGCGCCGTTGGTGCACATGTCAAAGAAAGAAATCATTCAAACGGGTTGCAGCTTTGGGGTTGATTATGGTTTAACGGTTTCTTGTTATCAAGCGGATGAAGAAGGTCGCGCATGCGGCATGTGCGATTCTTGCCGCATTCGGCGCGATGGGTTCGCCGCTGCAGGCATGAACGATCCTACTCGTTACGTGCAATTTTCCTAAGTTATTGTTTCTTCTGAGTGGCGTTGTTTTTGTCGCTTTGTTCGTACATTTTTGTTAGCCGATGTTTGTCTGTGCGATGTACGAAAAAATAATGATCGATTATGTGTAAGAAATCTCAGGGTTGTTTACAGAGAGGTTGATTAAAATAAGCGTTGAGTATTTCATAAGGAGTAGCATTATTCAAACCCTTATGAGGTTTGACGGTATTGTAGAAGTTAATGAAACGAGCAAGCGGGATACGGCGGTCAGCAC
>JALRCN010000231.1 GCA_023257295.1 Nitrosomonas sp.
TTATCTTGCCGTTCTCAAATTATTACGCCTAAACCCGCTTTAACTTCCTAAGACCCTATTTTAAATAGGCTTATGCCTATTCTGGAAAAATCCACTAATCTCACCAAACAAATTGCTTCTTTCATCGTAACCCCAGCGTAACCCCATATTTAAATTTAATCCTTAATCATACTAATAACCAATTGTTTTCAATGGCGCCCTGAACACGAATCGAACGTGCGACCTACCCCTTAGGAGGGGGTTGCTCTATCCACTGAGCTACCAGGGCGACCGGAACATTTTACGCTAATAATGTACGCGCAATCTTGCAATTGATACGCCGAATGAATCAGCGTTTCCTTAGTTTTTGGGCAACAGTACCCACATTCTTCCCGATTGCTTCATTTTCCCGGCTTGAGTTCCGGCTTCATGGCCGAATCCCCAGAAGAAATCGGCACGGATTCCGCCTTTGATCGCGCTGCCGACGTCTTGCGCCACCATCAATCGATTCAGCGGCTTGCTGGTATTGGGCCAAGTGGTTGCCAGAAAAACGGGGGCGCCTTGCGGTATCGATTGCGGGTCGATGGCGATGCTACGTCCGGCGGTTAACGGCACACCCAATGCCCCGATCGGCCCGGATAAATCCGCCGGTAGTTCGCGAAAAAACACGTAGCGCGCATTTTGTTGCAATAATTCAGGCAGCTTATCGGGATTTTGTTGCCCCCATTGCTTGATGCCTTGCATTGAAGCCTTTTCCAGCGGCAATTCGCCGCGTTGCACCAGAATCTTGCCGATTGAGTTATACGGATAGCCGTTTTGATCGGCAAAGCCGATTTTCATCGTTTCCCCGCTATCGAGCACTATCTGTCCGGAGCCTTGTATGTGCAAAAAAAACAACTCAACCTCGTCGTCGACCCACAACAATTCGTATCCGTTAAGTAGTTTTGGATTGCTCATGATTTCCGCGCGCGTGTAATAAGGAACGACCTTGCGTCCATTTAATCGCCCGCGCAAGCGCAAGTCTTTGAGTTCTGGATAAGCCGAGCCCAATTCGATGGTTAACAATCCATCGGGCGCGGCATACACCGGATAACGATATCGATTGGACGATTTGCGGCTGCCTCTGAGCAAAGGCTCGTAGTATCCGGTGACTAACCCTTCGGCAGTGTTATCGGTATTGATGACTCGATAGGGAATAAATTCGGATTCGAAAAATTTTCTAACGGTAACCGTATCCGGCTTGCTCAGCGATGCGGCTATGCGGCAAGGCTCCTTCCAGGTTGCTCGCTTGCTTAAGGCGGTACAGCTTTTCAGAAACGCTTGCCAAGCTGGGATCAGATCATCCTCGGCCCAGCCTTTAAGCTCGGACCATTGCACGCGCTTATGAATCGATTTCGTTAACGGCTGCTCGGGCGGTGGCGATGGCGCGATTATATCCGCCGGTTGACTGGGAGGAACGGTAGGGCTGGTCGTCGTTGTGGCGCATGCCGTCAGTAATAACGAAGTGACGATGACGATAAAATACGATTGGTTTTTCATTCGATTTTGGATACAGTAACGGCTTAATGAATAAATGGGCAGCAAATTAAATTATGTGGTTACTCGCAGTCGAAGCGGCAGTGGCATTGGGTTTATTTCTTTTTATTATCTGGTGGACCATGTTTTCGGGCAAGAAAAAGAAAAACGATAAAACCAAAGACGAATAGTCGCAATCACGGCTGCATTATAGGGAAATGCTGATTAATTCGGTGAACGAGATGAAGCATGAGGCGCATGGAACGCAGCAACCGAGACATATCAACGAGATAGACGAGGAAGCGAGTACCGCGCAACGGAGTGATTCGCTCGCTCAGTCAATTAATCAGTGTTTTCAAAGCTTTTCTGGCATAAACGCACTATCACACAGGATTTTCGATATCGATAAATTGATGCCGGATGCCGAATTGTTGCGCGATATGATCGCCGAGTGCTTGCACGCCGTAACGCTCGGTGGCGTGGTGCCCGGCGGCAATAAACGCAATGCCGGATTCGCGCGCAGCATGGACGTTGTGTTCGGAGATCTCGCCGGTGATATAGGCATCGACATCCTGCTGAATCGCCGCATCGAAATAATCTTGCGCACCGCCGGTGCACCATGCGATGCGCCGGATGATTTTGCCAGGATCGCCAATTACCATCGGCTGCCGCGATAACGTTTGCGCTATTTTCTCGCGCAATGCATCCAACGTCATGGCATCGCCGAGCCCCCCGCGCATCATGATATCCTGTCCACCGAAACGCCCGGTTTCGACAAATCCCAGTTTCTGCCCCAACAAAGCGTTATTGCCGAACTGCGGATGCGAATCCAACGGCAAATGATACGCGTACAAATTGATTTCACGATTCAGCAACAAAGCGATGCGACGGCTTTTCATGCCCGTAATGCGTAAATCTTCGCCCCGCCAGAAATAACCGTGATGCACCAAAACGGCATCAGCATCGGCTGCTATCGCCGCCTGAAGCAGATCAAGCGAAGCGGTCACCCCGCTGATCAGCACGTGGATTTGATCGCGCCCTTCCACTTGCAGCCCATTTGGGCAATAATCATGAAAATGGGATATATCCAGCAGTTGATTCAAGTAACTTTCAAGTTCGTTGCGGTGCATTGATTTTCTCCTCGGCGCATATACTACACCGCATGGATTCATTACCGTAACGATTTTATGGAGGGCATTCTTGCCTTGATGTACAGACTTTGGTTATTTTTTGCGCAAACGGTAGCTGTTTTACTGGCTATATTTTTTGTGGTCTCCACCCTGCGCCCCGATTTGTTGTCGTGGCGTCCGCGCGGCGAAGTGGTAACCGTCACGCAGGTTGCGCCTGCGGTAACCGCCGATAGGCCGGATAGTTATGCCAAAGCAGCCGAAATCGCCATGCCGTCGGTGGTCAACGTTTTTACTAGCAAGGAAGTCAAGGAATTAGCTCCTCCATTATTGCATGACCCGACATTTCGCCGCTTTTTCGGCGAGCAATTTGAATCCAGGCCGAAACGCACTTTCAGTTTGGGGTCGGGTGTAATCGTCAGTCCCAGCGGTTATATTTTGACCAATCATCATGTCATCGAGGCTGCCGATGAAGTCGAAGTGGCATTGATCGACGGCAGAAAAGCCAAGGCAAAACTGATTGGCTCTGACCCCGAAACCGATTTGGCGGTGTTGAAAATTAAAATGGAGAATTTGCCCGCGATGATATTCGGTCAATCCCATCAAATTAAAGTGGGCGATGTCGTGCTGGCCCTGGGAAATCCTTTCGGGGTCGGACAAAGCGTTACCATGGGCATTATCAGCGCATTAAGCCGGAGCGGCGTGGGAATCAATACGTTTGAAGATTTCATCCAAACCGATGCGGCAGTCAATCCCGGCAATTCCGGCGGCGCACTGACAGACGCTTCGGGCAATTTGATTGGCATCAACACGGCGATCTATTCGCGCAGCGGCGGATCGTTGGGTATCGGGTTCGCGATTCCGATTCACGTCGCCAACCAAATCATGGAGAAAATCATCCAATCCGGCAGCGTCATTCGCGGCTGGCTGGGCGTCAGCATGCAGGATCTAACCGAAGAATTGGCAGAATCGTTCGGCTTAGAAAATCTATCCGGTGCTTTGATTGCCAGTGTGTTGAAAGACGGCCCGGCGGATAAGGCGGGTATCAAGCCGGGCGATATTCTGATCGCAATCGAAAACAAATTACTGAAAAATTCGTCGGAAATGCTCAATCAGGTGGCGGCATTGCCGCCCGGCGATACGGTTACCGTCACCGTCATCCGCAATCATCAGGAAAGATCGTTTCCGGTGAAAGTGGGCGTTCGCCCCAAACAGCGATAATCCGGCGCAGAATCGCAATCTTCTATTAATCGATCATGAAAAATTTACTGCCTATCAATGGCCTTTGGCCCATCATCGCGCAATGGTTCAGCGCCAACATTCTTGCACTGGGGCGTGAAATGCGCCTCTCCTATCTGCCGCCGCTGATGGTGTACGTTGCGGCGGGAATCTCCGGATTGACCGGTATCGTCGGCATGTTCTATGTCAAGGAAAAACTCGGACTTTCCGCCGAATTTTTGGCGATGCTGGGATTCTGGATGATGTTGCCGTGGGCGATCAAAATGCCTTTGGGTCATCTGGTCGATTTGATTTGGCGCTGGAAAGGGTTGCTGGTGTACCTGGGAGCCAGCTTGATCATGTCGAGCCTGCTGATCATGATCGGACTATTGGGACACACCGAAGCGATGGCCGAAGTCGCGTCGGTTGAAACCTGGTATGTAGTGTCGGCACTGCTTGCACCTATCGGCTATGTACTGCAAGACGTGGTTGCCGATGCGATGACTGTCGAAGCGGTGCCGCGCGTCGATGAAAACGGCCAGAAACTGGACCCAAAAAAGCGCAAGCTGATGCATGTCACGATGCAAACGCTGGGCCGCGTTGCCATCATCGGCGGCGGCGTGCTGGTATCGGTGGCCAATGTTTTTTTGTTGCGCGATGTCGGTTCTCTGCCCGAGGCCGAAAAAGAAGCCGTGTATCTGCTGGTTTATCAACTGGCACTGATTATTCCGGTCGTTTCCGTTTTCGGCGTGGTATTTGCCGCTTGGCTGCAGCGGCAGGAACGCAAGCGTTTTCTTGCTCAGGGGCATAGCCGCGAACACGTCGATACCTTGCTCGGCGCACATGTAGAAACACCGGCAATAAATTGGTGGATACTCGGTGGCGGGTTGGTTTTTACCGTCATGTCGCTGAGTGTCGGCATCAGCGGCGTATCCGGCGGCGAAGAAATCGTGTTTACCGTCTCGATGGCGATTATTGTTTTTCTGATGTGGCGGTTGACCGGGGAGCTTGAACCTGAAGCGCGCAATGTACTGGTCGGAACCGCGATCATGATCTTCGTTTTCCGTGCCATTCCGACACCGGGTGCGGGCGCTACCTGGTGGATGATCGATGCATTGGGTTTCGACCAGCAATTTCTAGCCGTGCTGTCGCTGGTCGGCGCGATACTGACACTGCTCGGCATGTTCATATTCCGTCGTTTCATGGCCGAGCGCTCGATTGCCTATATCATCGTTTTCCTGACCATAGCCGGTACCTGTTTATCACTGCCGATCATCGGCATGTATTTCGGCGTGCATGAATGGACTGCCGCCATGACGGGCGGTGTCGTCGATGCGCGTTTCATCGCTTTGATCGATACCGCGCTGGAATCGCCGCTGGGTCAGATCGCAATGGTGCCGATGCTGGCTTGGATCGCCAATTCGGCGCCGGAAAAACTCAAAGCGACATTTTTTGCCGTGATGGCGTCGTTCACCAATCTGGCGTTGTCGGCTTCGCAACTCGGCACCAAATATCTCAATCAGATGTATGAAGTCACCCGCGAGGTAAAAGATGCCGCAGGACAGGTCGCAGTTCCGGCGGATTACAGCGAACTGGGGCATTTGCTGATTGCGGTAACGCTCATCGGTTTTGTGTTGCCGCTCGTCACCATTTTGCTCATAAAGCATTCGCGCTTCCGTAACGCTTGATTCCGGCCGATTCGCAAATCGCCGTAATTCTTGTTGCACCCGACATGATTACTGAAATTGCCCGCGTGCAAGGTATAATCCGCTATTTTTCAACCGCAATCACACCATGACCCAAGAAAATCAACCAACCGCCGCATCGGATGAAAATCAAATTATCGCGGAACGGCGCGCTAAACTGAACGAGTTGCGGCAATCGGGCAACGCTTTCCCGAACACTTTCCGGCGCGATCAATTCGCATCGGTATTGCACCGGCAATTCGGCGAATCGTCCAAGGAAACGCTGGAAGCGCAGCCAACGGCCGTCAAGGTGGCGGGCCGCATGGTGTTGAAGCGCGTCATGGGCAAAGCCAGTTTTGCCACGATTCAGGACATGAGCGGGCGCATTCAATTGTATATTTCCGACGACCATACCGGCGAAGCGGTGCATGCGGCATTCAAGCACCACGATTTGGGCGATATTCTCGGCGCGCAAGGAACGTTATTCAAAACCAAAACCGGCGAGCTGTCGATCCGTGTCACGCAATTGCAATTGCTGACCAAATCCTTGCGTCCGTTGCCGGAAAAATTCCACGGCCTGACCGATCAGGAACAAAAATACCGCCAGCGCTACCTGGATTTAATCACCAACGAAGAAGCGCGCAAAGTTTTCACCATGCGTTCAAAAATCATCCAGGCCATGCGCGAATTCTTTGTCGCGCGGGATTATCTGGAAGTCGAAACGCCGATGATGCACCCGATTCCAGGCGGTGCCACGGCGCGGCCATTCGTCACGCACCATAATGCGCTCGACATGGAACTGTATCTGCGGATCGCCCCCGAATTGTATTTGAAACGCTTGGTGGTCGGCGGCATGGAACGCGTGTTCGAAATCAACCGCAATTTCCGCAACGAAGGCATTTCCACACGGCATAACCCCGAATTCACCATGGTGGAATTTTACGAGGCCTACCAGGATTTCACCTACTTGATGGATTTTACCGAGAAAATGCTGGCGGAAATCGCGCAAAAAGTGCTGGGCACCACCGAAGTCACTTACCAAGGCAAAACCATGGATCTGGCCAAGCCTTTCGCGCGATTGACTATCACCGCAGCGATCAAAAAATTCCATCCGGAATATACCGATGCGCAATTAAACGACCGTGACTTTCTGATTAGCAAACTGCAAGCGCTCGGCATCCATTACAACCCCAAAGACGGCATCGGCGGCTTGCAGTTGTCATTGTTCGACGAAACCACCGAACATTTGCTGTTCGAGCCAACCTTTATCGTCGACTACCCCGCCGAAGTCTCCCCACTGGCGCGGCGCAACGACAATAATCCCGACATCACCGACCGTTTCGAACTCTACATCGCCGGACGCGAAATCGCCAACGGCTTCTCGGAATTAAACGACCCGGAAGATCAAGCGGCGCGCTTTCTGGAACAAGCCAAAGCCAAGGAAGCGGGCGACAGCGAAGCGATGCACTACGACGCGGATTATATTCGCGCGCTGGAATACGGCTTGCCGCCGACGGCAGGCGAGGGAATCGGCATCGACCGGCTGGTGATGCTGCTGACCGACAGCCCGAGTATCCGCGATGTGATTTTGTTTCCGCAGTTAAGGCGAGAGGATTAGGGAACGCTGAATCATTCGCCCATGAGTCCAATCCCATTGATTGTTTTGCTGATTGTGTGAGAAATAACAATAAGCATTATGATAAATAACAAACTTCTTTCGTTGATTTTTCTTAAGTCTGAGACCGATTCCTTAAAGTTTTTACAGAAAAACATCAACCGCATCGACCTCAAAGTTGTGTTGGTTTGCTTGACCGTTGCTGTATCTTTGACGTGTACGCGCTATCTTGGAAATCCCTGGTTTACGATCTCCATCTTTAATGACCTGCATTTAAATCAACTGGCCGAGATCATACAAAGCATCATTGACGATTCTGTCAATGGTCAACTCTACACGCTGATGTATTGGGCGACCGTGATTATTTTCTTTTATTTGATTGTACCCGTAGGCATTATTCTGTTTGTTTTTAAGGAAAAACTATCGGATTACGGCTTGAGATCAAAAGGAGCGCTGGAGGATTATCCACTGTACCTGCTCATGCTGGTTTTCATGATTCCGCTGGTGATCTATTTTTCCGGCTCTGCCAGCTTTTTAGAACGCTACCCTTTTTATGAACCCGGCAAGGGTGAAAATTTATTTCCTAAGTTTTTCATTTGGGAAATCATTTACTTTATTCAGTTTGTTGCGCTGGAATTTTTCTTTCGCGGATTTATTTTGCACGGAACAAAGCAACGCTTTGGATTTTATGCCATTTTTGTTATGGCGATTCCGTATTGCATGATTCATTTTGGCAAACCGATGGCGGAAACCATCGCCGCAATTGTTGCCGGAGTTGTGCTGGGTTTTTTGAGCTTAAAAAGTAAAAGTATTTGGTTGGGTGTTATGATTCACTGCAGTGTCGCACTGACGATGGATTTATGTGCGCTTTTTAGAAAAGGTGGATTTTAGAATAATGAAATGATTGGAAAAGAACAATGGGGTCACCCATTGTTCACGTTGACTCCTATGGATAAGTGATGTCAAGATGTGACCCCTTTGTACACAATCCTTGCCAGCTGTTTATGGCTTTACTTCGGCGGGATCGGTTATTATGCATTCATACGACCAGGTCATGGATTGCCTGGCATAAACGCCGCCATTGGATTCGCAAGATTCCTTTTCGTGATTGGCATATACAAACGATGTTGCAAATATCGCCAATAAAAGGATCGTATATAAAGTAACTTTAGTCTTTTCGCTCATGATGCAGCCTTATTGAATGGAGTGAATCCGTATCCTGCCTCTAAAACCGACAATCAACTCATTGCTTCGTTATGAAATGATATTGGTGAGTTGGTTAAATATCGCTTGATATAACCACGACCCGCCCCATGCAGTTACAAGAATCATCATCAACACCACTAAACCATAAAATATTTTGTTAATCACTTCGCTATCTCCTGCAATAAATAGATTTCAGATCCAGAATTGTTGGAAAACGCCGAATAATCCGGAAAGCAAGATGAAACGTAAGGCGGATGAAGCGGAGGATATCACTGGGTGACAATATTCTGCGTTCGCAATCTGCTTCCTTGCTGTTTTTGAATCCATTAATTATGGTGATGGATTTGGGCTCATCATAGGAAAAGTGTTGTATCAAGACGTGACCCCTTGTATTCTTTGACCCCTTGTATTCTTTGCTTACCGTCAAACCTGAATTTCAACAAACGAGCTTGAACAATGCGGGGGCGGGATTTTTTGACCTTCTTCTTTTAGACCTTCAATATGAAATTCAATGGCTTCCTGGATAAGCTGCAATACTTCTTCCACTGATTCTCCGGCAGCGATACAACCCGGAAGATCGGGAACGTAGGCACCAAAGCTCGTCGGACCTTCTTCGATCACAACCATATAACGCATACACACCTCTATTTTTTCAGTCCTGCTTGTTTTAAAACATTGATGAGCGTGCCGGACGGAATATCCACGCTGGGTTTTCCGGCAACTGTGACCGTACCGGACTTGACGGGATGGTGAAACTGGCGATGACTGCCCTTTTGCCGCACCTGCTGCCAACCATCCGATTCAAGTAACGCGATAAGATCTTTAACTTTCATGCCGCGAGTTTAGCATGGCATGTTGTTGATTTTCAGCAATGAACGGAAACAATAAAATCGAATTGTGAATGGACAATATTCTGCATTCGCGATCTGGCTCATGTTTTGCAAGAAAAGTGTGGCGTCAAGACACGATCCCTTGCTTATGTATCGGTTATATTTCTTCAGAATCAAAAAAATCATTATCAAGAGCTTTTATTTCATAAGTAATCTTGGTCTGCACGCCCACATTATATTTATGCATCAAGTCCACTAACTTGGATCCATTGGAGTTGTCCCCTTTTGACGGACACATTAAATTATGTGTAAAGGAGAAGGAA
>JALRCN010000134.1 GCA_023257295.1 Nitrosomonas sp.
ATTCCACCATCTGCTGGCGAAATTCCTCTGGGTATGCAGGTTTGTATTTCTGAGTCATCTTCCTTCTCCTTTACACATAATTTAATGTGTCCGTCAAAAGGGGACAACTCCAACTCCAATCTTCTCAAATCCATGGGTTGCGATTATGGGCAAGGATATTTGTTCTCAAGACCGGCTCCTGTTGAGGAGTTTGAACAGTTGTTGCAAAAAAACAGATCGCAGTTTTTGCAAAAAGAATAATTTCTTCTGTTTTAACTTCAGTACACCAATCATTCTTCAATCTTCAAAAAAATCCCCATTGCACAGGCAATGGGGATTGTGAGGATCGCGTCATATATTAAGCTCTATGCTTAATTGCACTAGTAACCGCATCGCCTCCCGATACTTCTCCATAGTTTGCCATAACACGTCGTTAGGCAATACTGGTGCAGGCGCTTTTTTATTCCAATCCTGTGTTTCCAGCCAGTCGCGCACGAATTGTTTGTCGAAGCTGGGTGGGTTTTGGCCGGGGTGGTATTGGTTGGCGGGCCAGAAGCGTGACGAGTCGGGGGTGAGGACTTCGTCGATCAGATACAGTTCGCCTTTTTCATCCTGGCCGAATTCGAATTTGGTGTCGGCGATGATGATGCCGCATTGCAAGGCATACTCGGCTGCTTCGGAGTAGAGCTGGATGGCTTTGGCGCTGACTTGGGCGGTTAATGCTGGGCCTAACAGTTTTTCCACTTCACTGATGGCGATGTTTTCATCGTGCGTACCGGCGGCGGCTTTGGTCGATGGCGTAAAGATCGCGCCACCCGGAAGTTTGTCTGCGAGTTTTAATCCGGAAGGCAGCGGAATGCCGCAGATTGCGCCGGTTTTTTGGTAATCCTTCCAGCCGGAGCCGACCAGGTAGCCGCGCACGATGGCTTCGATCGGCAGCGGTTTCAAGCGGCGAATCACGAAGGCGCGTCCTTCGACTTGATTGCGTTCGTTATCTGACACGACCGATTCCGGCGCGATGCCGGTCAGGTGGTTCGGCAGGATATGCGCGAGTTTGTCGAACCAGAATTGCGACAGTGCGGTGAGGATTTTTCCTTTACCGGGTACGGCAGTCGGCAGGATCACGTCGAATGCCGACAGTCGGTCGGTTTGTACGATCAGTAGTTTATCGTCATCGACGGCGTAGATGTCGCGGACTTTGCCGCGATGGAGAAAGGGCAAGCTTTTGATCGAGGTTTCGAACAGTGCGGTTTCGGTCATGGTGTTTGTTGTAAATAATTAGTTGTGTAAGCGATCTGCTGTAATAGCGATGACACACTTACTTGTATTCTTTGAAAAACTCGAGGTCGATCTCGTAGATGATTTGTGGCTTCATTCCGAGCTCCAGGCGCTCAAACATTTTTATAAGTTTCTCGCCATCCACAAGCTCGATAGGATTTGCTCCGTCACGCACTGCCTCTTTTTTAGCATCCATAGTGAATGAACCGGTTGTAATAACGATTCCTTTATCAGCGCGACCAATAAGCGCTCCTCTAAAATCACGAATCATCCCAGCACCTACCGATCCCTGATATCGCTTGCACTGGAAAATCACCTTGAAACTTAGAAGCGGATTAATTTCGAGTATTCCTTCTCCATCAATACCTCCATCACCAGAGCGCCCAGTAACTTTGACGTTTTGAAATCCGTGCTCTCTAAGTAAACGTTGGCATAATCGTTCGAATCCCTCAGGGCTAAGATTTTTAAGAATAGGCAACAATTGAGATTCTTGGGAATCAAATATCCTGCCCTCTGTTTCTTCTTCAGATAAAGCTTTATTATTCGACTCAATACGACCTTCATTTTTGAAGGTTAGCTGAACGCTTCTAAATAGATCCAATGCTTTTAACTTTGATATATCCTCGGTCAGACCTTTTTCTGTAAGTCGCCAAACACCACGCGATGACGAGTCAATATGACCAGAATGCACTAAGTACATTCTGGCCCATGCGATTTGATTCCTTACTTTCGATCCGCCGTTTTTATTTGTTTTCTCAAGATCTGCTTCAGAAACTTTTTCTCGCTCTATTACTGCATCCGTAGCTTCCGACGAAGAAGCTGATCCACCCATTTCCCGCAATGCTAATAGCAGGGGAGTCATATATCGAATAAATTGTGGTCCTTTTGTCATCAGATTTTCCTGTTATTGCAGACCTTATGATGTCTGTTCTTTGTCTCTGTTTCGTCTGCTTTATATCTCAATTTTTTCATCGAATTTTTAAGCAGTTTTTCAATTGGCTTCGAGTTGCTTTTTGATACGCAGTGCTTCGTTCAACGCGGCAGCAGTATCGCTACCCAGAACGGTGAAATGACCCATCTTACGTCCTGGTCGTGCTTCGGTTTTACCGTACAAGTGCAATTTGGCGGATGGATGTTGCAATACGATGTTCCAGTCGGGATCGCCGTTGTGCCAGACGTCGCCAAGTAAATTCACCATTACTGCAGGGCTGAGTTGCGTGGTGGCGCCGAGCGGTAAGCCGCACAGTGTGCGCACCTGTTGCTCGAATTGCGAGGTGATGCAGGCATCGATCGAATAATGCCCGCTGTTGTGCGGGCGCGGTGCGATTTCGTTGATCAGCAACGCGTCGTCGCGCAATACGAAAAATTCGACGCACAGTACACCTTGGTAATTCAGTTTTTCGGCAATCTGACAGGCGATGTTTTGCGCACACTCGGATAGCAGCGGTGAGATTCGGGCTGGTATGATGCTGACATTGAGGATGCCGTTGACATGCTGATTCTCGGATACCGGGAATGTCACTACGCTACCGTCGCTGCTACGTGCGACCACCACCGAGATTTCGCATTTCAGCGGCATAAATTTTTCCAGTACGCATGCCGCGTGATTCAATTGCTGGTAAGCAGCGTTCAATTCCGCAACAGTGAATACTTTGGCCTGGCCTTTGCCGTCGTAACCGAATTGACTGACTTTGAGAATGCCGGGAAGAAATTGTGCGACATCTTGCGTGGCAATGTCTTGCGGTTGTGCGATCACGGCGAACGATGCCACCGAAAAACCGTTATCGACCAAAAATCGTTTTTCGCGTACGCGGTTTTGCGCGATTGATACGCTGTTGGCATCGGGGCTGACGATGCAGTATTGCGTTAATTTTTGCAGCGATTTGGCGGGGATGTTTTCAAATTCAGTGGTGACGGCAGCGCATTGCTGGCCTAGCGTTTGCAATGCCGCTGTATCGTCGTAAGCGGCGCAAATGAACGCATCGGCAACACGTCCGGCGGGGCTGTCGTGCGAGGGATCGAGCACCGTAACTGAGTAACCCATTTGTTGCGCGGCTTGCACGAACATGCGACCAAGCTGTCCGCCACCGAGGACACCGAGCATGGCACCGGGCATGATAGCCATTATGTCGGTAGCGTTGTGCTTAAGACGGTTTCGGTTTGCCGCTGCCGGAAAGCCGCCAATTTTGTTCGCAATGCGGAATCATGGTTGGCAAGCAATGCCACGGCAAATAACCCGGCGTTGGTCGCACCGGCTTCGCCGATGGCAAATGTGGCGACCGGTATCCCTTTCGGCATTTGCACGATGGATAGCATCGAATCCAATCCTTTCAGGTATTTGGAATTGACTGGTACGCCCAATACCGGCAACGGCGTCTTGGCGGCGATCATGCCCGGCAAATGTGCCGCACCGCCTGCACCAGCGATGATGCACTGGATGCCACGCGATTGCGCTTGTTCGGCGAATTGGAATAGCAAATCCGGTGTGCGGTGTGCGGACACGATTTTGGCTTCGTGCGGAATATCGAATTCCTTCAGAATGGCAACGGCGTGTTGCATTACATCCCAGTCGCTGTTGCTGCCCATGACGACGCTGATGAGTGGATTGGTCATTGCGGTTTAAGATTTAAAGGATACGTTGTGAGTCGGTCATTAAAACGGCGGGTTATTTTATTCGTCTGCGTAATAATTGTCCCGTTTATTTCAATGGAGAACTGGTATTATACTGATTTGATTTGACGTTGCGCTCGTTCATGAAAATCGTTGGAGCGTAATCGTTTATCTTTCAATCGACATATAACCTGTACCTGATGAATTTTCAACGCGGAAAACAAAACGACGAACCGGAAATCAATCTGGTTCCGATGATCGATGTGTTGCTGGTCATTTTGATTTTTCTGGTCGTGACCACCACCTACTCAAAATTTACCGAACTCGAAATCACTTTGCCGCAAACCAGTGCGGAGCCGGTGGATCAGAATGTTGAAAAGCCCAATCGTATCGATATTACCGTGAACGCATTGGGCGATTACACCATCAACCGGGTTCCGGTCAAATCTGGCGCCAGCATCGAAAGCCTGCGCGAAGCTTTGTTGGCCGCAGCCAACAACCGGGAAGATCCGTTCGTGGTCATCAATGCCGATGCCAAAGCCACTCATCAGTCGGTCATCACGATGATGGAAGCGGCGCGGCTGGCGGGGTACAATAAAATCACGTTTGCTACGGAAACGGACAATCCCCGATAGCGGGAATTTTTCAACTGTTTGAATCAATAAAAATTATTAAAAAACTTACGAAGGAGAGACAACATGTCTACTGTTACTGTCGATAACTTTTCCCAAGCCGCACAATCCGGTTCGCAATATGTTCTGGCGCCTTTGCCGTACCCCGATACCGCGCTGCAACCGGTGATTTCCGCTAACACGCTGAGCTTTCATTATGGCAAGCACCACAAAACCTACGTCGACAACTTGAACAATCTGGTGGCCAATACCGATCTGGCTGGAAAATCGCTGAAAGATATTATCCGGGCATCTGCCGGACAAGCCGACAAAGCAGCCATCTTCAACAATGCCGCACAAGTATGGAACCACATGTTTTACTGGCACAGCCTTAAAGCCAACGGCGGCGGCGAGCCTTCCGCTGCGTTGAAGCAAAAAATCGAAGCATCGTTTGGCAGCGTGGAAGCGTGCAAGAAAGAATTCGCGCAAGCGGCGTTGACCCAATTCGGCAGCGGCTGGGCCTGGCTGGTTGTGGATAATGGCAAGATTGCGGTTGCCAAAACCGGCAATGCGGAAACGCCGATCACCAAAAATCTGCGCCCGTTGCTGACCATCGATGTATGGGAGCACGCTTATTATCTGGATTTCCAAAACCGCCGCGCCGATTATGCCAATGCGATTCTGGATAAACTGATCAATTGGGATTTCGCTGAAGCCAATCTCGGATAACTCCTGCATCTATGACCGATATCACCATCGCCCTGTCAAAAGGGCGAATTTTTGAAGATACCGCGCCCTTGCTCAAAGCGGCCGGTATCGAGGCGCTCGATAATCCGGAGTCGTCACGCAAACTGATTCTCGCCACCAATCGCGCCAATGTACGTTTGATTATCGTGCGCGCTTCGGATGTGCCAACCTATGTACAATATGGCGCTGCTGATTTGGGCATTGCCGGTAAGGATGTGCTGCTGGAGCATGGCGGCGCGGGATTGTATCAACCGCTGGATTTGAATATTGCGCGTTGCCGCATGATGGTTGCTGTGCCGGAAGGGTTTGATTATGATTCTGCCGTGCGCCAAGGTGCGCGGTTGCGTATCGCCACCAAATATGTGCAAACCGCGCGCGAGCATTTTGCCGCTAAAGGTGTGCACGTCGATTTAATCAAACTATACGGTTCGATGGAATTGGCGCCGCTGGTCGGATTGGCCGATGCTATCGTGGATTTGGTATCCAGCGGCAACACGTTGAAAGCCAATCATCTGAAAGCGGTGGAAGAAATCATGCCGATTTCGTCACGCTTAATCATCAACCAGGCTGCATTGAAGCTGAAGCGCGATACGATTCAACCGGTGTTGGATGCATTTTCTCAGGCAGTCAAGCCGTAAATCTGCCAGCCCGGATCATAGGAAATTCTTGTCTATCATGGTGCAAATAAAACGATTCAATTCAAGCGATGCGGATTTTGCCGCCAAACTGGATGCATTGCTCGCTTTTGAAAACGCGCAAGACGACGCTGTCGATGCGACGGTTGCCAGCATTCTCAACGATATCCGCAACCGCAAAGACGCGGCACTGATCGAATACACCAATCGTTTCGACCGGCTTGCCATTCAATCCGGCAAAGAGCTTGAACTCACGCAAACGCAATTGCAGCATGCGCTGGGTGCGCTGCCGGTTGCAGAGCGGACTGCGCTGGAGCATGCGGCTGAACGGGTACGCAATTATCACGAAAAGCAGCCGTTGCAATCCTGGCAATATACCGATGCTGACGGTACTTTGCTGGGGCAAAAAGTCACACCGCTGGATCGCGTCGGTCTTTACGTGCCGGGCGGTAAGGCGTCTTATCCGTCGTCGGTGCTGATGAATGCGATTCCGGCAAAAGTGGCGGGGGTGCAGGAGTTGATTATGGTGGTGCCGACACCGGGCGGCGAGCGCAACGATATGGTGCTGGCGGCGGCGGCGATTAGCAAGGTGGATCGCGTATTTACCATTGGCGGCGCACAGGCGGTCGGTGCATTGGCGTACGGTACCGAAACCGTACCGGCAGTGGATAAAATCGTCGGCCCCGGCAATGCGTATGTCGCGGCGGCCAAACGCCGAGTGTTCGGGATCGTCGGTATCGATATGGTGGCGGGACCATCTGAGATTCTGGTGATTTGCGATGGCACGACCCATGCCGATTGGATCGCGATGGATTTGTTTTCCCAGGCCGAACATGATGAATTGGCGCAATCGATTTTGTTGTCCCCTGATGCGGCATTTTTGAATCAAGTGCAACAAAGCATCGAGCGTCAGTTGGATGCTATGCCGCGCAAAGACGTGATTCGCGCATCGCTGGAAAATCGCGGCGCGTTGATTCATGTGCGCGATTTGGACGAAGCTTGTGCCATCGCCAACAAAATCGCGCCGGAACATTTGGAATTGTCGGTGGCGCAACCGGAACAATGGGTGGATAAAATCCGCCACGCCGGGGCGATTTTCCTCGGCAGCAATGCTTGCGAGGCATTGGGCGATTATTGCGCAGGACCGAACCATGTGTTGCCGACTTCGCGCACGGCGCGATTTTCCTCGCCGCTTGGTGTTTACGATTTTCAAAAGCGCAGCAGCCTGATCCAGGTATCGAGGCAGGGTGCGGCAAAGCTCGGGGAAATCGCTTCGATCCTGGCATACGGCGAAGGACTGCAAGCGCATGCAAAATCGGCGGAGTACCGCTATAAGTATCGGTAATTCGAATTACCGCAGCAGAATGGCATCATGACCGTGATTACGTCGCGCGATCATCCGCTGATCAAGCAACTGATCAAGCTTGAATCATCCGCGCAGTATCGCAATAAAACCGGCTTGACGTTGCTTGACGGTATACACCTCATTCAGATCTATTGTTCGGTAGTGGGTACGCCTGAAAATTTAATTGTCAGTCAGCTTTATTTCGAGAACACCGAAAATAAACGTTTCCTAAATATTCTCTTTGGCAGTGCGGCACCGAAAATAACTGTTGTCAGTAACGCGTTATTTCGTACTATATCCCCAGTAAAGACGCCAACGGGGATTCTTGCGCTTATTTCAACACCTGAGCTAAATAAAGAAGCAGATAGTGGAAAAGAAGTGTTTAGTGTTCTGTTGGAGTCGATTCAGGATCCTGGAAATCTCGGCTCCATTTTACGTTCGGCAGCTGCAGCGAGCGCCGGGGATGTTTATCTCTCGAAAAGCTGCACGGATGCCTGGTCTCCCAAAGCATTACGGGCTGCTATGGGTGCTCATTTCTTTCTACATATTCATGAAAATTGTGATTTGCAGCAGATAGCCAAGCAATTTCCAGGGACTGTCATTGCCACATCCATTCAGGCGTCAAAAACTCTTTTTGATGTTTCGTTAACGGGATCGGCAGCTTTTGTTTTCGGCAATGAGGGCGCCGGATTGTCTAACGACATGATACAAGCGGCTGATGAGAATATTTCTATTCCGATGCCTGGTAAAACCGAATCCTTAAACGCCGCCGCTGCGGCTGCAATTTGTTTTTTCGAAAAAGTCCGCCAAGATCGTATTTCAGCGATTCTTGCCGACATTGGAACTAAATATTCCGGCAGTGTATGATGCCGTTTTTCTTTTAATCGATTGGAGTATTCATGAAAGTTTCATTTTTGGTCATCGTCGCGCTGATTGGAGGGGTATTGTTCAATTCGGCAAATGTCATGGCGCTGCATCACGAACCGCAAAACGAGCAAGCATCCGATGGCAAAATGGCTGACAATGAGGGAATTGTCGTTTCCACGATCGATTCAGGCGGTTATACCTATATGGAATTGGAAAATGGCGATCATAAATTCTGGATTGCCGCACCGGCCACGCAAGTCAACAAAGGCGACCATATCCGTTTCTTCGGCAGCATGGTGATGACCAACTTTACCAGCAAAACATTGAATCGCACGTTCGGAACAATCGTTTTTGTTTCGTCTACGCAAGTGAAAAAACAATAGCCGCTGCGTAAGCGATCCTGCATTGGGTGGTATTCGAAAATTTGACTATCACTATGATAGGTCTTGTTTTCTGTGCTTTATCCGCCTCGCTCACTGCGAATTGTTCAGCGGTTTCTAAGCTTCCCGGCTTGCTCCCGCTTCCTGCATGCGCTGTAAATAACGCTGCCACATTTCGTCTTGATTGAGTCCGTAGCGGCGCAGCAAATCCCATGAAAATAAGCCGGTGTTGTGCCCATCGGAAAAATGGAGTTGTATGGCATAATTTCCGACCGGCTCTATTCTTACGATGGTGACCGTTTTTTTGCCGGTTTGCAGCACTTCTTGCCCTGGCCCATGCCCGCCGACTTCGGCGGAGGGTGAGTGGACACGCAAGAATTCGCAAGAAAATTGAAATGCTTTGCCATCGGAAAAGGCAATATCCAGCAATTTGGATTGCTTGTGGAATTTGATCTCGATGGGGCGAGGAGTATCTTTGGTAAGACCGGCCATTTTGTGTCGCATGAAATGAAATGTAAGTGCGGCTTCAATTGTAGCAAACTGCGATGAAGCGGTTCTTGCAATTTAGCGAACTTGCGTTCGTTGCCGGATTTTGTTTGGGATAATTTATGATGTCGGGTATTTGGCAACGCTCTTTCAATATCGTCTTCACTATCCTGATTGCTGTCGTTGTATGGCTGATATTCGGTGCGGTCAAGGCTTTGCTTTTTCTATGCATCGCATTGCTGTGGATGGTATTTCAGCATATTCGTCATTTGGTTGCTTTGGAGCAGTGGTTGCGATTATCGGATCATACATCGGGTAGCATCCCGGCGGGATCTGGAGCGTGGGACGATTTGTTTGCGCACTTGGCTCGTTATGTGCGTCAACATAGCCAGAGTCAGGAGCGGCTCAGCAGTGCGTTGGAGCGAATGCAACGCGCTACGGCAGCGATGCCGGATGGCATTGTGATTCTGGATGAATCGAACCGGATAGAATGGTGTAATCCCGTTGCTGAGCATCACCTGGGTATCGACTTGAATTTGGATACCGGTCAGCCGATTATTCATTTGGTTAGGCAGATTCCCTTTGTCGAATATCTGTCCG
Source organism: Nitrosomonas sp. (assembly GCA_023257295.1). Classification (GTDB taxonomy): domain Bacteria; phylum Pseudomonadota; class Gammaproteobacteria; order Burkholderiales; family Nitrosomonadaceae; genus Nitrosomonas. The sequence goes on from JALRCN010000134.1 coordinate 9,539, forward strand.
CGCGAAGATATAGCAATCCATTGATTCTCAAGCAGATGCGGCAACAAGGATTGGTTCTCTCATTGCAATTGGTGCCTTACGGTTATAACCAGAAACTGTTGATCAGCCGGGACATTACGCGATTCGAGAAAATCGAAACCATGCGCCGCGACTTCATTGCCAATGTTTCACATGAGTTGCGCACACCGTTGACTGTGATTAACGGCTTCCTCGAAACATTGTCGTTCACCGATGACGTGTCTCCGGATTTTAATAAGCGCGCATTGACGCTGATGACGGAACAAGCCACGCGCATGCAGCGCCTGATTGAAGATTTGCTGGTATTGTCCCGGCTGGAGGACATGCATAACAAAATCAAGGAAAAAACAGTCAACGTAGCGGATCTATTGAACGATTTGCTGCGGGAAGCGGAATCTCTGAGTGCGGGGCGTCATCGCATCAAATTAATACTTTCTGCCAACGATAAATTGCGTGGAAGCGAAGAAGAGTTGCGCAGTGCATTCAGTAATTTGATCAGCAACGCCATCCGTTATACCCCCGATCGCGGCGAGATCGTTATTAACTGGGAAAAACACAATGAGCAAGGGCTGTTTTTCGTTCAAGATAGTGGCATCGGTATCGAAAAAGAACATATTCCGCGTTTAACCGAGCGTTTCTATCGTGTCGATAGCAGCCGCTCGCGAGAAACCGGTGGAACCGGGCTGGGGCTGGCTATCGTTAAGCATATCGCCAACCGGCATGAGGCGCGTCTTGAAATTACCAGCGAAGTTGGTAAGGGGAGTCGATTCTCGATTTGGTTTCCGGCGAAGCTGATGGTTTCCGAAAATTGATTGTTAGGAACACGCCGAATTATTCTGAATTTGTCATTCCGGCGAAGGCCGGAATCCCATTGATTAGATTGCGCTATCCAATCCGTTTTCGGCAATTTCCGCAGCGCGCAGAATGGCTTTGGCTTTATTTTGCGTTTCGATCCATTCGTTTTGCGGTACCGAATCGGCTACGATCCCGGCCCCGGCTTGCACGTGTAAAAATCCGTCTTTGATGACCGCAGTGCGAATCGCAATTGCTAGGTCCATATCGCCGTTGAATCCCAAATAACCGACCGCACCCGCATAAATGCCGCGCTTGGATACTTCGAGTTCATCGATGATTTCCATGGCGCGCACTTTCGGTGCGCCGCTGACGGTGCCCGCCGGAAATGTGGCGCGTAGAACATCGATTGCGGTCAGGGCGGGCTTTAATTTGCCTTCCACGTTGGAGACGATATGCATTACGTGCGAATAATTTTCGATCTGCATTTTTTCCGTGACTTTGACAGTGCCTGTTTGCGCGACGCGGCCAATGTCGTTGCGGCCCAGATCCATCAACATCACATGCTCGGCGATTTCTTTCGGATCGGATAGCAAGTCTGCGGCCAATGCCGCATCTTCTTGTGGATTTTTCCCTCGTGGACGGGTTCCGGCGATGGGGCGTACCGTGACGGTATCTTCTTCGAGGCGTACTAAAATTTCAGGGGAAGCGCCGACCACATGGCAATCGTTGAAATGATAATAAAACATATACGGCGATGGATTGATGCTGCGCAATGCGCGATATAGCGCCAATGGCGAAGCTTTAAAGGGTTTGCTGGTACGCTGCGCCAGCACGACTTGCATGATATCGCCGTCAAAAATGTAGCGTTTGGCGCGCTCGACCGCCGCTTTAAAATCTTCTTCCGGACATTCTGGTACGGCATCACCGGATGCTACGGCTTGTTCGACAGGAATGGCGATCGGTTGGCGCAGCTTGGTCAATAAAGCTTTAAGGCGATTGACTCCACTCTGGTAAGCATGCTCTAGTGACGGATCGATATAAACAATCAAATACAATTTTCCGGACAAGTTATCAACCACGGCCAATTCTTCCGACAGCATCAGCAAAACATCCGGCGTATTCAAAGTATCCGGTTTTGCGTGCCCCTTCAGTTTTCGTTCGATATAGCGCACGGTGTCGTATGAAAAATAGCCGACCAATCCGCCGGAAAAGCGCGATTTGCCCGCCAAGCAGGGCGCTGCCTTGAATTGGGCTAAGTAGGATTCGACGAATGCCAGCGTGTCATCGACAACGATGGTTTCGGATTGGCCGTGCGTTACCGTCGTTACGGTATTTTCGCGTGCTTCGATGCGCGTCGTTGCCGGTAAGCCGATATACGAAAAGCGGCCGAAGCGGTCACCGCCTTTGACCGATTCCAATAAATAGGAATAGGGCTGATTGGCTAGTTTAAGATACAGCGATAACGGCGTATCGAGATCGGCAAACGTTTCCAATACAACCGGAATGCGGTTGTATCCTTGCTGCGCGAGCTGGTCGAATTCGGCTTCAGTCATCGGTGTCTTTGTTTAGGCAAAGCGTTTAACCAATTTGGCTGCATCGACCAGCGATTCAACAATCGCATCGCAATCCAATTCGTAGACATTACGCCCTTCATTGTAGCCATAGGGTACGCAAAACACATGACAACCGGCGGCTCTGGCGGCTATCGCATCGTTCAAGGAGTCGCCGATCAACAATGCTTCATGCGGTTGTGCATCGAAGTGTTTGCAAATATGCATCAGCGGCATCGGATCCGGTTTTTTTCTGGGCAGACTATCGCCAGATAACACCATTTCGAACCGATCGTATAACCCGGTCGCGCGCAACAGCGGAATGGTAAAAGCTTCCGCTTTATTGGTGATGCACGTCAAGCGCAAGCCAGCTTCCTGCATGATCCTGATGCCATCCACTACGCCGGGGTAGGGGCGCGTATTGGTACTGAGACAGCCGGCGTAATGTTTTTCATAAATCGACAATGCCTTGGCAAACAAAGCGGCATCCGGCTCGCCATCGAGCTGGCCGGTCAATGTGCGTTTTACCAGTTTTTGGATGCCTTTGCCGATATAGGAGCGAATCGTTTCAGTGGATTGTTCCGGCATGCCGAGATCTTTCAGCATCAGATTGGCGGCAAGCGCCAGATCGTCGGCAGTATTGAGCAGCGTGCCGTCCAGATCGATCATGATCACTTTGACCGCGATCGGAAATTCGATTTTTCTGTCCGGCGCTTTTGCGCTGTTTGAGTAATTGTGGTTCATCGGTTTTTGCGATTTAGGCGATCGGCAAATTATACTTTGGCCAGTTCGGCGCGGAATGCAGCCACAATACTGTCGTAACGATGCGGATCGGAATCTTTGCCGGCTTGATATATGGCGGAACCGGCAACGAAGGTGTCGGCGCCCGCACGCGCGATTTCGGCGATATTGTCGACTTTGACGCCACCGTCGATTTCCAGCAGGATATCCTTACCACTGGCGTCGATACGCTTTCTGACCGCACGTAATTTGTTGAGCGCTTCGGGGATGAATTTCTGTCCGCCGAAACCCGGATTGACCGACATGATCAAAATCAAATCCAGTTTGTCGAGCACGTGATCCAGGTAATGCAATGGAGTAGCGGGATTAAACACTAGGCCTGCCTTGCAGCCTTGTTCTTTGATCAATCCGATGGTGCGGTCGATGTGATTGGATGCTTCCGGGTGAAACGAAATGATATTGGCACCCGCTTTGGCGAAATCCGGGATGATGCGATCGACGGGTTCGACCATCAAATGCACATCGATCATGGCGTCGGTAACGGGGCGGATGGCTTCGCAAACCAGAGGCCCGATGGTGAGATTCGGAACATAGTGATTGTCCATAACGTCGAAATGAACGATGTCCGCGCCGGAGTCGATCACATCGGTGATTTCTTGGCCGAGTTTTGCAAAATTGGCGGAAAGAATACTGGGTGCTAAGCGGTACATGAGAGCCTCTCAAAAATCAAATCCGGCATTTTACCGCAAATAGCTATCGTCGCATAACTGAGTGGTACAAGATGCATAAAATATCCTGATGCGAACAATCAATTTTTCGTTTGGCGCTCCAAATGGGCTTCAACATCTTGCTGGCTGAATCCGATGGCATGAGCTACCCGGTCTGCATGACTGACCTTGGATACACCGGCTATTAAGCGATGCGTCGGTCCTTGCGGTGCGAATTCGACTTGCAAGTAGCGGCCAATCCGGTCGGTCTGTAAGCGTTCGCATAGCTCATGATTGTGCGTGACCAGCAGTGTGCTTGCGCCGAGTTTGTGAAATCCTTTCAAAATATATTCCGAAATGGTCATTTTTTCTTCAAAAGTCGTGCCTTCGGATAATTCATCCAGAACCACCAAACTTCGCGGGGTGGCATTGAAAAATATCTCGCGGGTTCGTGTCAGTTCATACCCAAATCGACCCATGGCGGCGTTCAATTGTCCCGGATCGGGCACCTGGTAATAAATATGCTCCGCCGGCACAAGCTGCGCGCTGGTAGCGGGAATATAACAACCGATCTGACCGAGCAATTGAATTTGCGCCACAGTTTTACAGTAAGCAGTTTTACCGCCGCTGTTCGGTCCGGTGATAATCAAAATGCGCCCTGTTTGATCCAATTGAATGTCATTGGGCACATAATCCGGAATGGATCGGATCAATAGCGGATTTCTGGCTTGCGAAACGATCAGTCGGTGTTGTTTCTCATCGAGAATTTCCGGCAACACTTTGTCGCCGGGACTGGTTGCGCCGTAGCGATAAAAAGACAGCAATTCATCCAGCATGCCCAATGCTTCAACGGCCTTGGCTAATTCCGGGTTTTCCCGGTATTGCTTGCGCAGGGGATAAATGATCGTATCGCGATCCGATACGCCCATCGCCAGCAGAACGATGGGAAAGATCGGTATCGTCAACGCCAAAATGCCATAGCTGAAATACGATGTGTTGAAGTCGGGCATCAGTTTTTCAAAGAAAAACAAAATACCGTACGATGCCGCGAAAAAAATCGCGATGGGCATGAGCTTAAACAGCGTGGGATGAAATCGCATATAGAGATCGAAGAGCGATTTCTCTTTTTTCGGTTTGAATTTTCCGCCTAAGGAGAAGACCGGGCCTTGCATCAGTGCATACGTGCGCGATTGACCGAATGTGCGGATTGCATCCAATAAGGTGCGTAAGTATGCCGACTGCGGCGCAGGAATTTTTTCGGCATTTTTCACCAAATCAATGGCAAATTGCGTACCGTCCGTATATTGGCGGTATCCATACCCGCCAAATTCAATCTTGTCGGTTCGGCTGCTCGGGGTTTCGGTCGCCAGGCCGCCGGAAAACTCACCGTAGAGCAGATGCTTCAGCGATTTTTCTCCTTGCGTCGCTTGATCGATAAGTTTTGCAATGGCATCGCGCAATGGCGCATTGGTTTCAATTTCCTGCAGGGCTTTTTGTTTTTGCAACAGAACTTGAGCATCTTGGCTGGGGCGGGCGACTGAGCGGAATAAAGTAAGGCGGCCTGCTTCCGTTTTTGTTTGGTCGATTGTGTTAAATAGCGCATCGGCCTCAATTGCCGCATAGGTCTTTGGATCCAATGCGGTAAAATCGGTTTCCGATGGACGGATGTCGTCGATTGCCGTTGGGCGATCGGTATCGGATAAAATAAAAAATTTGTGCCAAATGTCGATCATAAAAATGATTGGTTAGAGTTTCTCAAAATGTTGCGCAATTGATGCTGAGGGATAGTGCTAATATCGCAAGCCCGATATCATAACAACTTTCACATCAATCGTTCACGCTGCCATGCTTTGGATAAAATCACTACACATTATTTTTATGGTTACCTGGTTCGCCGGGCTGTTTTATTTGCCGCGATTATTCGTGTATCACGCTATGTGCGAGGATCAGCCGGGAAAAGATCGTTTCAAGATCATGGAGCGTAAGCTTTATTACGGCATTATGACGCCGGGTGCGGTATTGACGGTGATTTTCGGCGTATGGCTTTGGTTGGGATACGGTTTCTCGGGTAATTGGTTGTATGCCAAATTGGCTTTGGTGGCGGTGTTGGTTTATTACCACCATTACTGCGGAAAATTTGTCGCTGCGTTTAAAAACGATATGAATCGCCATGGTCATGTGTTCTATCGCTGGTTCAATGAGTTTCCGGTGATAATCTTATTTGCTGTAGTGATATTGGTCGTATTGAAACCCGATTTGATGCAATTGGCATCCGAATGGCTTGAATAGAATCGATCATGGAAAATTCGACCCAATACGTTTCTTGTGAAAGATTCGAATGAAGAGTCCGATAGATTGCTGAGAAAACCTGTGCGTGGTTGCGGTATCTATATAAAATAAGTTGTAAGAAATCTCAGGGTTGTTTACAGAGAGGTTGATTAAAATAAGCGTTGAGTATTTCATAAGGAGTAGCATTATTCAAACCCTTATGAGGTTTGACGGTATTGTAGAAGTTAATGAAACGAGCAAGCTGGATA
>JALRCN010000166.1 GCA_023257295.1 Nitrosomonas sp.
AATGCTATCCGGCAACGAGCTGGCGCGCATACGTAATCAAAACATCGGATTCGTGTTTCAGGGATTCAATTTACTCAAACGCATGACCGCGCTGGACAATGTCGCAACACCCTTACTTTATGCCGGTATTGGTCGCGCGCAAAGCCGCAAGCGCGCATTGGAGCAACTACGGCAAACCGGTTTGGAAAATTTCGCCATGCATCACCCCAATCAATTGTCCGGCGGCCAGCAACAACGTGTCGCGATCAGCCGTGCATTGATCAACCGTCCACCACTGATCCTGGCCGACGAACCGACCGGCAATCTGGATTCGCAAACCAGCACGGAAATCATGGCGCTGTTTGAGCAATTGAACCGCGAGCAAGGCATTACCATCGTATTGGTAACTCACGAAAACGATATCGCGGCGCATGCCAAGCGCTTGATCCGTCTGAAAGACGGTCATGTGATACTCGATCAAACCCGGGAATCCGCATCATGAACTTTACTGCAATCTTCGGTGAAGCACTGCGCGCATTGCGGCAAAACCGGCTTCGCACCGGGTTGACCATGCTGGGCATGATCATCGGCGTCGCCGCAGTGGTGCTGATGCTCTCCATCGGTCAAGGCGCGCGCACCAAAATCAACGAAACCATTGCGGAAATGGGCAGCAATCTTTTTCTCGTCGTGCCCGGCGCCACATCCTCCGGCGGCTTCAGTTTCGGCAGCGGCAGCGTGCGCACGCTAACCGTCAACGACAGCTATGCCGTTGCCGAGCTTTCATCGGTGCGTGCCACCGCACCCGTAACCTCCGGCACCGTGCAACTCAATTATGCCGCGAAGAATTGGAGCACTATCGTCACCGGTACCACACCTGATTATTTCATGGTGGGCAAGTGGAAAATGGAATCGGGCACGCCTTTTACCGAATCGGATTTGCGCTCTGCGGCGCGCGTGGTTGTGTTAGGTTCGATCACGGCGAAAAACCTGTTTGGTGATGAAGATCCCGTTGGAAAAACCATCCGCATCACCAATCGCCCTTTTCTGGTCGTAGGCGTTCTGATGGCGAAAGGCCAAAGCCTTACCGGTCGAGACCAGGATGACAACGTATTTATCCCGATCACTACCAGCGAGCGGCAAATCACTGGCAATCAATTTCCCGGCTCGATTCGCTATATGCTGGTGCAAGGCAATTCCGACGATGAAATGGATCTCGCGGAACTGGAAATCACGCAGTTACTGCGCCAACGCCACCGCATCGCCAAAGGCAAGGATAATGACTTCACGGTTCGCAACTTGGCGGCGATCGCCGATGTGGCGACCAATGCCGCAAAAATCATGTCGATTGTGCTGGGCGCGATTGCATCGGTTTCCCTGCTGGTCGGCGGTATCGGCATTATGAACATCATGCTGGTTTCAGTCACCGAGCGCACCCGTGAAATCGGCATTCGCATGGCCATTGGTGCCAATCAACGCGCAATCCTGGCGCAATTTCTTTTAGAAGCCGTTATGATTTGCATCATGGGCGGTGTTATCGGTTTATTTTTGGGTATCGGCGGCGCTTGGTTAGTCAGCCGGTTTGCTGATATGCTGATCGTCATCACATTGGGTATGGTGGGTTTGGCGTTTTTATTTTCTTCCGCAGTCGGCATTTTTTTCGGATTTTATCCCGCTAAAAAAGCCGCTGCGCTCAAACCTGTCGATGCATTGCGCTATGAGTAATACCCTACATTTGTTTTTTGGATTAACAAGGAATCGTTGATGACGATCAAAGAGCGCCCTACTTCCGATTTTCTGGCAATCGTCGTTGTAGAGCATAAAAAAGAATCGATGACGGTCGGCGAAATCAAGAATGCGCTGCATGAGCGCGGTTTTGGAATTTTACTGGCCATCGCGGCAATACCGATTTGCCTCCCGGTACCGGTACCACCCGGCTACACCACAATTTTTTCCATTCCGTTATTCATTTTTTCCATCCAAATGGTGCTCGGCATGCAAGTACCGTGGCTGCCTGCCTGGATTGAAAGAAAAAGCATAAAACGCGAAAGCCTGGAAAAAATAATTGCCAAAGCGAATCCCTGGCTCAAGAAAATCGAGAATCGCATGCAACCGCGCATGACTTATATCAGCGTACACACCTGGGAACGCATTATCGGCATTTTTGCTTTTGTTTTTGCTTTATCCATTTCACTACCGATCCCTATGACCAATTTCCCGCCAGGATGGGGAATACTCGTCATGTCGCTGGGGCTTCTGAATCGCGATGGCGTAACGATTTTGATCGGCATGATCATCGGCACCATCGGCATCGGCATCACCATGATCGTCCTGGTCATGCTGTGGATGGGGATGTCGCTGCCATCGTTTTATTGAATCATATTCACAAAAAATTCATTTATTAATCTGTAAGAAATCTCAGGGTTGTTTACAGAGAGGTTGATTAAAATAAGCGTTGAGTATTTCATAAGGAGTAGCATTATTCAAACCCTTATGAGGTTTGACGGTATTGTAGAAGTTAATGAAACGAGCAAGCTGGATACGGTGGTCAGCAC
>JALRCN010000192.1 GCA_023257295.1 Nitrosomonas sp.
AATCGACATTCTTCGCCGTCGGCAAGATCGGCAAGGATCAAGTCGAGGATTACGCCAAGCGCAAAGGCTGGATACTGGAAGAAGCTGAACGATGGCTGGCGCCGGTGCTGGCGTATGAACGATGAAACTGCTACGCATTGGCATTGGCCGCGCTCACCCTGATCGCCGCAGTGATTTTTCACCACAATCTTGCCGATCAAATGCAAATGATCATGTTCATGAAGAATATTGCGATCACCGGCGGACTCATACTTTTAGCCACCATGGCACAAAAGCTTCTGAGTGATGAAGGATGCACAGTGTGATACGACACAAGACCCCTTGGATTTGCTGCCGGGGTCTTGTCGTTTGAAACTTGAACAGTTGCGGTACTTTCTATCCGTATTACACAAAAACTGACGTCAGTTTTGTAATCAACCCAGTGATAATGGGCTGGAATACACCGAAAAAATTATTGAGTTGCAAGGCGCCCACGATCATGATCAGCAGTCCGCCGGATACGATTCCGTATTTCAAGCCGCTGGCAAAATTTGCGGATGCCGGTGCGCGCGTATGGGTTTCATTGGAGAATCCCAGGAAAATTCGTAAAATCCCGAGCAAGAACCCGGTCGCTATGCATCCCATGAACAAATGTATAGCGCAGAAAATTCTTTTGCTCAAACCTTCATCCGCAAATTCCAGACTTGAAAAGCGAAGGCAAACGATAATCACGAAGAGCAAAATGAGGGAGTTCCACAACCCTCCGAATCTCGTCCTGATCTCACTTTCCATACTCATATTTTTTCCCCTTTAAATAAATTAATTAATTCCGATGTCACAGCCTGCCGGCACAAAACTCACAAAGACCCTGCTTTCTTAAATTATAACGCTTGAATACAAAATAATAAAAACACGCCCCTCTTACTTCAAAGCGCTCATATCCTGACTGTACTTGGCTTTGCAATGCTCTCCCTTACCCCCCAAATCAAGTACACCTGCGGCCCTCATGCACTCATTGTATTCAAATAAGATATCGTTTTTCTTCTGCGCCAGATCGAGCGCAGCGGATAGTTGCTTGACTTGCTGGGTGATATTCTTCAGATTGGTTTCCGAAGCAACGCCAAGCCCTTCGATGCTTGCTTTGGTGGCATCCAGCTTCTGCAACGATACTTGATTTATTTTATTGACCTGATCGGCAAAAGCTTGATTGGCCTTGCTGGAGTAATTTTTCAGTTCATCCACGTTTTGCTGCGTGATGCCCGCCAAATTCGTTTGATAGTTTTTAAGCTCGCCTTGCACAAAGGTGTTGATGGTTTCTTTAAAACCGTCCAATGATCCATCAATTTCCTGCTTGAATGTGTGCATTTTCTTTTCAACCAGTACCTTGATGTCATCGTCCAGCTTTTGTACGATGGTGTCGGAGATTTTTTCGACCGGCGGGCGCGAATCGATAATCTCGGCTTTAGTTGCTTGCAAGCTGGATTTAATGTCGTCAGCGAACGCTTTTTGTTTGCCGTCCAATTGGCTCAGCGCATCTTTTTCGTTTTCCGCCATCAGCCAGGAAATCAGCACCAGTTCTTTTTTCCTGTTTTGATCGAGGCCGTTGATGATCTCGTCCAGCATACCGGCGGCGGCTTCTTTGTCTGCGATGTCGTTGATACGCGAAAGATTGGCCGAATCCAATAAATTGCGCAGACTGCCTTGAATCTCGCCAATATTAGCGTCGGCGCGCGCTTGTACGGCAGATTGGCGATAAAATTCATACGGCAAATAAACCAGCGCCAGTGCCGCGCATGCTATGGATGCAACGGTTTTCCATCGCCTGCTGCGAATGAAAAAGCTCAAACCGAGAAATACCAAAACCAAAACAAAGCCGGGCATTAAAATCTGCATGATCTCCAGCCAGCCTCTTTCCATTAGCGATTCAATGGAAACAAAATTCAAAAATTTGACGATAAACTCGTTCATCAATCACTCCCAATATGACGAAAAATGCAATTAAACGTAAAAAAATTCAGAATGCCGATAATTTATCATGGCGGAGCCGATTGATTGAATAAACTTTAGGGAAACGCTGATTAATTCGGCGAACGAAATGAAACACGAGTCGCACGGAATGCAGCAACCGCGACATATCAACGAGATAGGCGAGGCAGCGAGTACCGCACATTGATGCGATTCGCTCGTACAGTCAATTAATCAGCGTTTCCTTAGGCACCGCCGTCAATCTCCTGGGACATAACATCCCTCTTTAGAAAGGAAATGAGTGTGAAAACAGCCTATATCAGCCATCCCGACTGCTTAAAACACGACATGGGGCCGTATCACCCCGAAAGTCCGCAACGGCTGACCGCAATCGAAAACGCCTTGAATGCGGCCGGTTTACTGTCACGGTTGCAATGTTTTGCAGCGCCGCTGGCAACTGTGGCGCAGTTGGCGCGCATACATACGCCGGATTATATCGAATCCATCTTTCAGGCTTCGCCTGCCGCCGGCATGATTGCATTGGATGCCGATACCGCGATGAATCCGTTCACCCTGAATGCCGCACTGTGTGCGGCCGGTTCTGCGATACTGGCGACTGATTTGGTAATGAATGGGCAAGCCGACAATGCCTTCTGCGCCATCCGTCCGCCCGGACACCATGCGGAATCGGATCGCGCCATGGGTTTCTGCTTGTTCAACAATATCGCAGCCGGCGCAGCACATGCAATCGAACAGCACCATTTGCAGCGCGTTGCGATTCTGGATTTCGACGTGCACCATGGCAATGGCACTGAAGAAATTTTCCGCGACAACCCACATGTCATGCTGTGCTCAACGTTTCAGCATCCCTTTTATCCATATTGCGGCGCAGATAGCGGCAGTGAGCGCATGATCAACGTCCCCCTGCCGCATGGCAGCGACGGCAAGGTTTTTCGTCATGCAGTGATTGATTATTGGCTACCAGCATTGGAAAAATTCAACCCGGAAATGATCTTCGTCTCGGCGGGATTCGACGCCCACCGCGACGACGATATGTCGCAACTGCAATTCGATGACGGTGATTATGTTTGGATCACGCAGCAGATCAGGGCAATTGCGGATCGACATGCGCAGGGCCGCATCGTATCCGTGCTAGAAGGCGGCTATGAACTGCAATCGTTAGGACGCTGTGCGGCGACGCATGTCCGGGTATTGGCAGCAGATGAGGTATGAAGTCAAACTTTCGTCCTGGGTAAACACCGCTGAGATGACGGATCAGTAACTCATACAGCTGCATAAAGGTTACCCAGGTTTTCTATCCGGTTGTTTGGATACAGCTAGCAGGCCGTTGAAAAAACGTTTTCGAGGAAGTCGATGCAAGGCAAAAACAGGCGAAAAAGCGAAGTATTAGCGTAATAAATGAGCATTTTGGGCCCGTTTTTAACACCGCAGCGGCAACGCAGATAGTTTTCCAGCGCCTGTCAGGCCGCTAGGAGTTATAGAGATTGCTACTTAAGTAGCGCTGGTGAATGTGGCGCAGCCAAACCAACAATACCGCGCTTACCGGCAGTGCCAGCAAAATGCCGAAAAAACCGAAAAGCTGGCCGAATGCCATTAACGCAAAAATTACCATCACCGGATGCAATCCAATACGATCGCCGACCAGCCAGGGGGTAAGCAGCATGCCTTCCAGCATTTGTCCGATGCCAAATACGCCCCATACCGGAATCACGCTTGCCCAGTCCTGAAATTGCATCAAAGCGGCAACTGTCGCCAAGGTTAAGCCGACGATCATGCCGAGGTAGGGCACGAACACCAGAATACCCGCCACCAATCCGATCGGCAATGCAAACTCCAATCCCACCAGCCAAAGCCCGGTGATATAGCAAATGCTCATCAGCATGATCACCGATAATTGCCCGCGCAAAAACTCCGCCAGAATGCGGTCAGTTTCGCGTGCAAGCTGAGAAACTTGGTCATGCCAATAGCGTGGAATCATTTCGTCGATGAGCTTGAGCAAAACATCCCAATCGCGCAGCAAATAAAACAACACCACCGGAACCAGCAGCAGGTTCACCAGAAATTCCACAACAGCCATACCGCCGCTGGTGAGCGATGGCAACACTTTGGCCGCGACGCCACCGGCACTTTGCCAATGTTCCGAAACAGCTTCTTTCAGCACGTTCATATCGGGCTGCAAATTGATGTCAAACCTCGCCTCCAGCCACGGGATCGCTTGATTCTTTAAAATATCCAAATAAACCGGCATTTTATCCAGCAATCGGCCAGCCTCTTTTTCAAACAGCGGCACCATGATCAGAATCAATGCGGCAAACACGCCCAGCAGTAACAACATGACCAGAACAGTGCCGACAGTGCGCGGAATCTCCTTGTCGGCCATGCGCCTGACCATCGGATTGCAAATATAAGCGATCACGGCGGCCAGCAAAAAAGGGGTGAGTATCGGGCTTAGCAAATAAATCAATCCGCCGGATATACACGCCAGCACCAGCCACCATAGCGAATGCAAATATTCGGATTGCTCGGCATTCATCGGTTGTAACTAACCCGCTTTGGCTTTCAATGCATGACTGGCCAGATTCTTGCCCAATTCCCAGATAGAACCCGGTATTTGATGCGTATCGGCGATGGCCTTGGTGCAGGCATCGATAATGCGATCCAGATCTTTTTGTGTCAGCGTGAGCGGCGGCAGCAATTTGATCACATTCATGCCATGCCCGGCCACTTGCGTCAGAATCCGGTGTTCCTTAAACAACGGGATGGTGATCATTTGGCAGAACAGTCCCTTGTTGGCCGCTTCCAGCATCATCCATGCGGCTTTCAAAGACAAACTGCTGGGCGACTTGAATTCAACCGCGATCATCGCGCCTTTGCCACGCGCTTCTTTAAAAAATTCGAATTGGCTCGATAGCGCATTCAGCCGCGCGATTAAATCCGCACCGATTTTGGCGCTGTTTTCCACCAATTTCTCGGTTCTGATCACTTCCAAACTGGCCAGACCGGCCGCCATCGCCATATTGTTCTTGGAAAACGTAGAACCATGCACCACTGCGCGATCCATGCGGTTAAACACGCTGTCCATGATTTGCTGCGTCATCGCCACGGCACCCACCGGAACAAAGCCGCCGGATAATGCCTTGGCCATACAAATCATGTCGGGCTTCACGCCCCAATGCTCAATCGCCCAAAATTTTCCGGTGCGGCCGAGCCCGGTTTGAATTTCATCCGCGACAAACAAGGTGCCGTATTTTTTGCACAGCCGCTCGACTTCGGGCAGATAATTGTCGTCCGGGATATTCACACCTTTGCCTTGAATCGGCTCGACCACAAACGCCGCCACATCACGATTGCTCAGGGCTTGTTCCAATGCCGCAAGATCGTTGAACGGAACCGAACCGCAATCCATTAACAACGGACCGAAGCCGTCCTTGAAGATTTGCTCGCCGTTCAACGACAAAGCCCCCATCGTCAAACCGTGATATGCATGATCGCAACAAACGATCCGGTTGCGCTTGGTGACATAGCGAGCGAATTTTATCGCCCCTTCGACGGCTTCCGTACCAGAATTACAAAAGAAAACCCGTTCCAGATTATCGGGGGTCGTGGCCAAAATCTCTTTCGCCAGCAGTCCGCTCAAAGTCGACACATCCAACTGCACCAGATCCGGCATTTCCAGTGACAGTACTTCTTTCAATGCATTGACTATGGTCGGATGATTGCGCCCGAATGCATAAACACCGAAACCGCTCAGCAGATCCAGATATTCGTTGCCTTGTTCGTCATACAGATATTGACCGACCGCCCGCTGGTAATTCCGATCATAGCCAATTGTTTTCAAAACCCGGACCATTTGCGCATTTAAATACCGATCATGCAGTTCAAATTTATCCGTGCGATGCTCCGATAACAAACCGGCGATGCTGAAAGACATTAACTACCTCTATCTGTAAAAATTAAGCGGCATAAAAGTTGAGGATATATTTGATCACTCCGCCGGACCCCATAATAATCATAATAAGCCCGCCAACAATGGCGGTACCTTCGATAACAATCGAAAACAGTGCGCGGGCCGTACTTTCAAACTCTTCTTCGCCTAAGACATTTTTCCGTTTCTCCCGTCGGTTTTTGACCCATAGCTGCAGCCATATAGCAGCCGGAATAATCAGCAAGGAAAACATCAAAACAATTTCTGCATCTTCCATTCAACTAACCTCGATTTCATAAAAAGTGATTCGACAATCCAATTCATCTGACGGGCCGTTGAAAAACGTTTTCGAGGCAGCCGATGCAAGACAAAAACAGGCAAAAAGCGCAGTTTATGCATAATAAATGAGCATTTTGAGCCTGTTTTTAACACCACAGCGGCAACAACAGATAGTTTTTCAACGGTCTGCTAACCTTGATTCACGCAATAAATAAGTACATCAAGCGCTTCATTTGATTGCTCAAGATTAACGCGCATAGATTACCTTAAACGGGGCAGTTTAATAAAGATTTTTGCTAAGACAAGATATTGATGGCGAGTTATTGCGGCTTGCAGCACTTTTTAGCAAACTCCCGCTGGTGCAGCTAACAAAATTACGCTTAGCCTGTTTTATCGGCTATCATCTAACAATTTGATAACTGCATGCATCATGAAGTGGCTTGACCTTCCATTTGCCCGGAGCGCACAGGGCACGATACAACTGCCCGGTTCAAAAAGCATTTCCAATCGAATTTTGTTACTTGCCGCACTTGCGGAAGGAACAACACAGGTTCATGACTTGCTTGCCTCGGACGATACGGCGCACATGCTGGAAGCGCTTGCCAAGCTGGGTGTTTCTATCGTGCAAACCGGGGCTAACAATTATCGCATTACCGGATGCAACGGCACATTCCCGGTGATCGAAGCCGATCTGTTTCTCGGCAATGCCGGCACCGCTTTTCGTCCGCTGACTGCGGCGCTGGCGTTAATGCAAGGGCATTACCGGCTATCCGGCGTGCCGCGTATGCACGAAAGACCGATCGGGGATCTGGTCGACGCATTGCGTCAACTGGGCGCCGATATCAACTATCTCGGCAATCCGGGTTTTCCGCCGCTTGAAATCAACCCCGCCAACCTGCAACGTCAAGACGACGCATATCGAGTGGCCGTCAAAGGCGACGTTTCCAGCCAATTCTTGACGGGGCTGCTGATGGCGTTGCCGTTGACAAGAAAGAAATCCGTCATCGCAGTTTCAGGCACGCTCATTTCGCAACCGTACATCCAATTGACGCTCGCGCAGATGCAGCGTTTCGGTGTGCATGTCGAGCATACCGATTGGCAGCAATTCGTAATACCGGCGCAACAACACTATCGCAGCCCGAGCAGCATTTTCGTCGAAGGCGACGCTTCTTCCGCTTCCTATTTTCTTGCCGCAGGCGCAGTCGGGCATGGTCCGGTACGCGTTCAAGGCGTTGGCCGCGATAGCGCGCAAGGCGATGTCCGTTTTGCTGCCGCATTGGAAATGATGGGAGCAAAAATTTCGATGGGCGAAAACTGGATTGAGACCGAAAGCGCAGACGCGCTTTTCTGCGAAAAACCTCTACGCGCAATCGACTTGGATTGCAATCGCATCCCCGATGCCGCCATGACACTGGCAGTGGCGGCGTTATTTGCCGATGGCATCACTACGCTGCGCAACATCGCCAGTTGGCGCTTGAAAGAAACCGACCGCCTGGCGGCGATGGCCGCAGAATTGCGCAAACTTGGCGCAATCGTCGAAGAAGGCACCGATTACTTGCGCATCGCGCCGCCACCGAACGGATTGACCCCTCATGCAGCGATCGACACTTACGACGATCACCGTATGGCCATGTGCTTCTCTCTGGCTTCCTTCGGCGCTCCGGTGCGCATCAACGATCCCGGGTGCGTCGCTAAAACCTTTCCGGATTATTTTGAAAAGTTCGCACAGATCGTGCAGACTGCCCCGTAATCTTTTTTGCACTCCAACAACCCCGAATCGTTCATGAATACACCGCAAATTCCTGTCATTGCCATTGACGGCCCTTCCGCATCCGGGAAAGGCACCATTGCCCAGTTGGTTGCCGAAAAACTCGGCTTTCATTATTTGGACAGCGGCGCACTGTATCGGCTGGTTGCGTTGAAAACAATGCAATCGCATACCGATACCGGCGATATCGACCGGCTTACGGCAATTGCCAAAAACCTGAATACCGCCTTCATCGATGGACAAATCTTTTTAGACGGCACAATCGTTACCGATGCCATCCGTGCGGAACAATGCGGCATTCTGGCTTCGCAACTGGCCGCTTATCCGCAATTTCGCGAAGCATTGACCGAACGTCAACGCGCATTTCGTCAATCTCCCGGATTGGTTACCGATGGCCGCGATATGGGGTCGGTTATTTTTCCCGATGCCATGCTGAAGATTTTTTTAACTGCCAGCGCCGAGATCCGCGCGCAAAGACGATATAACCAGTTGAAAGAGAAAGGAATCGATGCTAATATCGCCGATCTGTTGCAAGATATCCAGAAACGGGATGAACGCGACAGCAATCGCAGCATCGCTCCATTGCAGCAAGGCAAGGATGCTCGATTGCTGGATACGACCTCGTTGACCATATCCCAGGCACAAAATGCCGTGCTCTCCTGGTATAATGAGATCTGTGCAAGAGATCAACGTTTGAACGCTCAATAATTTTTTCCTGACACTCAGAAGAAAATTCGCGATCCAAACATTTTTTAACTAACCCAATCCGCTGGAAATCATACTGGGCGGAGTGTTCTATCAGGTATTTTTATAATGACTAAAGCTTCCACTGCAACCAAGAATTCCCCCGAAAGTTTTGCCGCACTTTTTGAAGAAAGCCTCTCACGTCAGGAAATGCGTATCGGTGAAGTCATCACCGCCGAAGTTGTTCGCGTCGACTACAATATCATCGTCGTTAATGCGGGTCTCAAATCCGAAAGTTTTATTCCTGCTGAGGAATTCAAAAATGATCGCGGCGAAATCGAAGTCAAGCCGGGCGATTTCATCAGCGTTGCCATTGAGTCTTTGGAAGACGGCTATGGCGAAACACGCCTCTCTCGCGATAAAGCGAAGCGTCTAACCGCATGGCACGATCTGGAAGAAGCGATGGAAAGCGGCAAGATCGTGACCGGCATGGTCAACGGCAAAGTCAAAGGCGGCTTGACCGCAACGATCAACGGAATTCGCGCATTCTTGCCCGGATCCCTGGTCGATATCCGTCCGGTTAAAGATACGACGCCTTATGAAAATAAGGAAATGGAATTCAAGGTCATCAAACTGGATAGCAAACGCAATAACGTCGTGGTATCGCGCCGCGCTGTATTGGAAGCGACGCAAGGCGCCGACCGCGAAACCTTGCTGTCCAATTTGCAGGAAGGCTCTATCGTTCAAGGTGTGGTCAAAAACATTACCGATTACGGCGCATTTGTCGACTTAGGCGGTATCGATGGTTTGTTGCATATCACCGATCTGGCATGGCGCCGCGTCAAGCATCCGTCGGAGGTGGTCAACATTGGCGATGAAGTTACCGCAAAAGTACTGAAGTTCGATCAAGAAAAGAATCGCGTTTCATTAGGTATGAAACAATTGAGCGAAGATCCATGGGTTGGATTGTCGCGCCGTTACCCGGCACGCACGCGCTTGTTCGGCAAAGTAACCAATCTGACCGACTACGGTGCCTTCATTGAAATCGAGCAGGGCATCGAAGGTCTGGTGCATGTTTCCGAAATGGATTGGACCAACAAGAATGTTTATCCATCCAAGATCGTGCAACTGGGTGATGAAGTCGAAGTGATGATTCTCGAAATCGACGAAGAACGTCGCCGCATCTCACTGGGCATGAAACAATGCCAACCTAATCCTTGGGAAGAATTTGCCGCCAGCCACGAGAAGAACAACAAAGTGCGCGGTCAAATCAAATCGATTACCGATTTTGGCGTATTTATCGGCTTACCTGGCAATATCGACGGCTTGGTGCATTTATCGGATTTGTCGTGGAATCAACCCGGCGAAGAAGCGGTACAAAACTACAAGAAAGGCGATGAAGTGGAAGCCATCATTTTGTCCATCGACGTCGAACGCGAACGCATCTCCTTGGGCATCAAGCAAATGGAAGGCGATCCTTTCACCAGTTTTGTCGCCGAGCATGACAAAAACAGCATTATCGAAGGTACGGTAAAATCCATCGACGCCAAGGGCGCTGTCATTGCGCTAACCAATGATGTCGAAGGTTATTTGCGCGCCTCCGAGGTGTCGCGCGATCGTGTGGAAGATATTCGCACGCACCTAAAAGAAGGCGATAAAGTTGAAACGATGATTATCAACATTGATCGTAAAAATCGCGCAATCAATCTTTCGATCAAGGCAAAAGACAAATCCGATGAAACTGCCGCCATGCAAAAAATAAAAGTACCGGTAAATGCAGGTACAACAAGCCTTGGCGCTCTTCTGAAAGCAAAAATGGATAGTAAAAATACAGAGCAATAAGAAGGAGGAAATTTCATGACGAAATCTGAATTAATTACCCGGCTTGCTGCACGTTTCCCGCAGCTGGTCACAAAAGATGCTGAGCTTTCCGTTAAAATGATCATCGATGCGATGGCTAAAAGTTTAGCAGGCGGCCAACGCATTGAAATACGCGGATTTGGCAGTTTCGATCTGAATTACCGCCCGCCGCGTATCGGCCGGAATCCAAAGTCCGGCGAGAAAGTAAAAGTGCCTGAGAAATACGTGCCGCATTTCAAAGCAGGTAAAGAAATGCGCGAACGTGTTGATTATAAGTAACATCACAATAAACGGAAAAAGCACTTCTAGCGCGGAGTGCTTTTTTTTAATTCCGACACCGGGAATCTGTCGGATTTCAGCAATTTCGAGAACTAAGGAAACGCTGAAATAATTCGGCGAGCAAGATGAGACGCAAGGCAGATGGAGCGCAAAAAAATGGAACATAGCACATCGCCGTAGCGATAGGCGATTTTCGAGCACCACCCAACGCCACAGATCGCATGTACAGCCAATTATTCAGTATTTCCCTAAGTAAAAAAATTAGTGCGGATTGCGTTGCACGACCGATCGGCAATGCTTGCCGGTATTATTCTTGGTTAATGTTCGGAATCCACCATTCACTTATTTATCATTATTAATTTTATGAGTTAACGCGTTATGACGAACCTGATCGCTTGGATTTTTCGTATTGCAGTTTTTGTAGTGCTGGCCGTTTTTGCGTCTAAGCATTCGCAACCTATCACGCTTCATTATTATTTGGACCAATCCGTCGAGCTTCCTTTAAGCGTCGCACTGTTGATATTTTTTGCGCTCGGCGCAATCATCAGCCTGATTTTTGCGCGGCGATGTCACTGACCTTATGCTTACAAGAGACACCGAACTGATTTGACACACGCAACGGCACCGGTTTTAAGGTGCCGTTTTTAGGTTTGAAATTAGACGTTGAACCAGAAAAGAGAGGGAAAGCCCTTGATTTTCTTATTCAACACCTACTCCCGATTAGTTCTATGCCCCCAAACATGCCCCCAATATCGCTGTATGCTGGCGAATGTTGGTGAACGGTGGGATTGGGTACGGTGACTGTCTTCCCTGCTTCCATTATCCCATCAATCC
>JALRCN010000235.1 GCA_023257295.1 Nitrosomonas sp.
ATTCCACCATCTGCTGGCGAAATTCCTCTGGGTATGCAGGTTTGTATTTCTGAGTCATCTTCCTTCTCCTTTACACATAATTTAATGTGTCCGTCAAAAGGGGACAACTCCAACTCCACATTCCTGCGCACAGAAATCGAAATCAACGACGAAAGGAATCGCTGGTGGCCAGAAACGCTTCTTTATCTCGGCCATTTCAATAGTGCTTTCGAAGTGTTTGCGCGTTCAGCCTCTAAGGCCTACTTTGACCGGGCCAAACTTCTTATTGCAGTGAAGTCGCCGACCGACCTTGTCTCACTGTTTCAACAGTACCAAAACGGTAGCCGCAAGTTGCCTATGTGGGAATTCCATGGGTTCAGTCCCGCAGCACTTGTCGGGTTTGAACATCTAGCAACTCGAGCGTAATAGTACAAAGGCATAACCCTGCGGCCCACCGGGCGCTGCGCGATAAAGCCGCGCAGCGCCCCTGACCTTGAACATTCGGCGTCTTCATTCCACCGTCTCGGCTGCCTCGGTGTTGAATACCCTGCGCCAGAATCGCGCTTCTTTCGTCCATCCGTCGTCGTCACGCTGTAAATCCGGTTGTTCGTTACTGAACAGTGCCGTTTACTCCTTTCGTCAATTGATGGATCACTTTTCCTGTCGTGTCTTGCAACGTCACCTGCAACGGCATTTTGCCCAACGCATGCGTGGCGCATGAAAGACAGGGATCGTATGCGCGCACGGCGACTTCGAGGCGGTTTAGCAGCGCTTCGGTGATTTCGTGGCCGTCGAGGTATCGGTTGGCGACGGAGCGTACCGATTCATTCATTGCCTGGTTGTTGCCGGTGGTCGATACGATCAGATTGGCTTTGGTCACTAAACCTTCTTCGTTGATTTGATAATGATGGAACAGCGTGCCGCGCGGAGCTTCGATGACGCCGATGCCTTGCGATTGGTGCCCGCCTTGGTCGGCGACCAATTCAGTGCCGGTAATGTCGGGATCGATCAGCAGGGCGTGTATCGATTCGGCGCAGTGCAGCAGTTCGATCATGCGCGCCCAGTGGTAGGCGAGCGTGTCATGCACCAACCCGTTGTGGCCGAAAGATTGAAAACGCTGCCGAGCCTCTTCGGCGAGCGGCGTGGAAATGAAGCTGCAATTGTTGATGCGTGCGAGCGGGCCGACGCGGTACCAGCCTTGGTCGGTGCCTAATGCCGACAAATACGGAAACTTCATGTAACTCCACGGGCGCACTTCTTCCCGCAAAATTTGTTGGTAATCGCAGTAATCGAATTGGTCGAAGATTGCATTGCCGTCGGCAGCGCGTGCGCGCAATCCGCCGTGGTAGAACTCCAGTTCGCCGTTGGTCCCGATCATGCTGAGATAATGGCTGCGCAGCGTCGCGAAATCGCGGTGCTCCGGGTGTTCGGTGTGGATTTGCTCGTTCAGCGCCAGCGCTTCCCGGCTCCATTGCAAAATGTTATCGATGTCGGTGAGTAGCGCGTCGCGCTCGGGCGGCGTGAGCGATTTGTTCATGCCGCCCGGCACTGTGCCGGTGCCGTGGATGCGTTTGCCGGTGATCGCTTCGATGATTTGCTGGCCGTATTTGCGCAGTTTTACGCCTTTCAGCGCGATTTCCGGGAATCGCTCCAGTACACCGGCGATATTGCGTTGTAACGGATCGCTGCCGAAGCCAAACAGAAAATCGGGCGACGATAGATGAAAAAAATGCAGCGCGTGCGATTGCAGAATCTGCCCGAAATGCAGCAAGCGGCGCAATTTGGTTGCCGTCGGCGTGAGTTGTCGTACGCCAACGATTTGATCCACCGCCTTCGCTGCTGCCAATTGATGGCTGACCGGGCAGATACCGCACAGCCGTTGCACGATAAAAGGCACTTCCCAGTATGGACGGCCTTGGATGAATTTCTCAAAACCGCGAAACTCGACGATATGAAAGCGCGCTTCGACGATATGGTTGTTGTCGTCCAGCAGCAGCGTGATTTTGCCGTGCCCTTCGACGCGCGTGACCGGATCGATGGCGATGCGGCGGATAGCGGGTGATTTTTTGTCCGGTTCCATGGCAATCAATCGTAATGCAGATGGGATTTTGAAATGGCTGGTTTTTGTCCGGTCAGCAACGGCTCCAGCAATTGCAGGAAAGCAGCGGCGGAAGGCGGACAGCCGGGTAGGAAATAATCGATGGGTACCACTTCGCTGATGGGATAGACTTTATCGAGCAGCAGCGGCAATTCACGGTCGTTCGGAATCTGCGGATTGGTGATACCGGTTCCGGTCAAATAGGCTTCTTCCAGGCAATCCTTTAAATCAAAATAATTGCGCAGCGCAGGCACACCGCCATTGATCGCGCAAGCGCCGACGGCTACCAGAACAGCGCAGTTGGCGCGGAATTCGCGCAGCACATGCACATTTTCAGCATTGCACACGCCGCCTTCGATTAAACCGATGTCGCATGAGCCGATACGCTTGATGTCGGTGAACGGCGAGCGGTCGAATTCGACCTGCTCGAGCAAGCCGGCCAGGTGCTCGTCCATGTCCAGAAAGGACATGTGGCAGCCGAAGCAACCGGCCAGCGATGCGGTGGCGATTTTGAGCTTGCGTTTGTTTTTGCGTTCAATTGTCATTTTTATTATCGATATGTTCTTGCAAACCGGTTTCGCGGATGGTGCGGCAATCGTATATGCGCTGCCCGATCGGCACTTGGTAACCTTGTTCCTTGATCATAACGGCACCGACTGGGCAGACGGTTGCCGCTAAGTCGGTGGCTGCAATGGCGCTATCGGTCAGCTTGCCGCTCGGGGAGTTGACGATCAGATGTGCATTTGTGCCGCGTCCTGCAATGGCAAACACATTTTTGTTGTCCACTTCGCGGCTGGCGCGCACGCATAAATCGCACAGAATGCAGCGGCTGCGGTCGAGCAGGATGTCCGGGTGCGATGCATCGAGTTCGCGGCGTTGATAAAATTGCGGGAAATGATCGTCCAGCATGCCGAGATGATAAGCCATCGCTTGCAATTTACAGTTGCCGGTTTTTTCGCACGACGGGCAGATGTGATTGCCCTCGACGAATAGCATTTGCGTGATGGCTGTGCGTGCCGCATTCAGTTCCGGCGTGTTGTTGCGGATTTCCTGGCCGGCAACGGCCGGTGTAATGCATGCCGCGACGCTGTGGTTGCCGGTTTCCACCATGCATAAGCGGCAATTTCCGTTCGGGGTGAGTCCGGGGTAGTGGCATAGGTGTGGAATGTAAACGCCGGCAGCCAAAGCTGCGTCCATGATGGTTTGCCCCGGTGTGAACGGTATTTCCTGATTGTCGATGCGGATCGTTGCCATCATCCGTTATCCAGATGCGCGTCGGCATCGTCTCGGTGCGTGAGTTGCCGGGCGCTTGCCAGCGATTGATCGAGATCGAAGCGCGCGGAAAACGATTGTTTCAGATGCGAAGAGAACGTTTGCGGGAATTGCTGTAAGCCGTCCAGCACATGATTGGCGGCACTATGCCCTAAGCCGCAATGCGATTGGCGTTGTATGATCTGGCCGAGTTGTTGCAGTTCCTTGGGATCGCAAGCCGAGCCACGACCGGCGGCGATGTTAGCCAAGGTATTTTTCAGCAATTGCGTGCCGACGCGGCACGGGGTGCAAAAGCCGCAGCTTTCGTGTGCGAAGAAATGCGCAAAATTGTGGTGAATTGTCAGTAAATCGCGTTGTTGCCCGAATACCAGAAACGAACCGCCGGTTGAAAGATCTTCAAAGCCGATGGCGCGGTTAAAATCCGCCGGTGCGATCAATTTTCCCGCAGGGCCGCCGATTTGTACCGCTTGTGCATCGTCAGCGCCGCAATCGTCGAGAATTTGCTGAATGCGCACGCCAAACGGGTATTCGTAAATTCCGGGCGAATGGCAATCGCCGCTGACACTGAGGATTTTGGTGCCCGGCGATTGCGGCGTACCGACGGAATTAAACCGGTCGCTGCCGTGTGCGACGATATGCGTTGCCGCAATCAAAGTTTCGACGTTATTGACTGCAGTGGGTTGCCCCAGGTAGCCGTGCGTGACCGGAAACGGCGGTCGGATGCGCGGAATGCCGGGTTTGCCTTCGAGCGATTCGATCAACGCCGATTCCTCACCGCAGATATAGGCACCGGCACCGGCCACAATGTCGATGTCAAAATCAAATCCCGCATGTCCGAGGATATTGACGCCCAACAATCCTTGGTTGCGGTGCCGATTAAGCGCAGTGAGCAAATGGGGTAATAGATGGCGGTATTCGCCGCGCAGATAAATGAATCCTCGGGTTGCGCCAATGACGAATGCGCAAAGCGCCATGCCTTCAAACAGCGCTTCAGCGTAAATGCGCAACAACACGCGATCTTTAAACGTGCCGGGCTCGCCTTCGTCGGCGTTGCAAACGACATAACGCGCATCGCCGAGCGCTTCGCGGCACAATTGCCATTTCGTGCCGGTATCGAACCCGGCGCCGCCGCGTCCGCGCAATCTGGATTGCCGAATCTCTGCCAAGGTTTTGCCGATGCCTTGTTTCAGTGCTTGCCGCAGCGCACTGCCGGGTGTCGGTTGTGTCGTCAGCAGCAGTTCGCGGCGATGCACGGCGTCGCGGATTTCAAACCAATGCGCAGGCCACGCATCAAGGGGGATGGCGGTTGCGATCAGTTGCGCGATTTGCGTAATTTTTTCAGAGTTCAGTCCGGCGATGGGTATGCCATTGACCAGTAGCGATGCGCCGTGGTCACATTGGCCGATGCATGAAGTCTCGTCGATGCTGACCAACTCGTCCGTGCGTGTTTTGCCGGGAGATGTCTGTAATTGCTTGCACAGCAATTGCAACAGGTTTTCGCCATTTGCCAGATAACCGCAACTGGTGCAGTTGCTGAACAGAATATGGAAGCGGCCAAGCGGTTGTGTGGAAAAAAATGCATAAAACGCCACCACCGAAGCCACCTGACTGAGCGGCAAATGAAACTCATCGGCGATTCGTTGCATCGCTTGCGGCGAAATGTGCCGGTATTGCCGCTGCACTGCATACAAGCGATGCAATAAGTGCTCGCGCGGCGGATCGGACGAATTGTGCAGGCATGAACTTGTCATGACGATGAGTATAGCGGGATTGACACCAAAGCGACAGAAACGAGGGGAGAAGCAAGGAACGAAAACTCAAGCCAATAGTGCCGCGACAATGCCGGTGATAAAAATCCCGTCAAACGTCCCCGCACCGCCAATCGATGCATATGGTGTACCGAGCCGCGCAATGTCTTTCATGCGCAACAAGTCGGCGCCGATCAACACGCCCAGTGTGCCGCTGATATACGCCAGCGGCGCGCTTTGCTCCGGATTGATGATCGAACCTATCAATGCAGCGCTGACCGGGGCTACCAGAATCGGCATGCCAATGCCAAGGCCCTGGATCGGGCGGCTGAAAAAATAGCTGATAATGGCGATGATGCCGATTCCCGATAGAACGGCAGCTAAACTCAGCGTGCTGTTGGAGAACAAGTAAATCGACAGTGTGGACGGAATCAAGCAACCGCCGATATTGATGAAAATCTGTGTTTCACCGTGAAACGGTTGTGTAGGCAATCGCAGCAATCCCCAATAAACCGGTTGTGGAAATTGCTGTGCCGGGCCATGGCTTTTAATTTGGGCTACCGGCAGATTGATCGCGCTGCCCAATAGCGATAGCGACAGCACCATCAGACCCATTTCCGGCGGCAGGCCCAGTTTTGCAAATGCGAACGACAGCAATTCCATTTGAACCAATAACGCCATTAAACCGAGCAGGAATATGAAAAGCAGCAGATGGCCCGGGGAAAAATAATGTTTCATCGGCGCGAACGAGGCTCCAAGGGTGATTGTTTTATAACGAATGCCACAGCGATCAATGACAGTGTGCCGTGAAAGGATGCGGTGAATTTATCCGCACAAATCCCTGCGTTGTAACAAAAACACGAACTCATCGCCGGCACTGGTTTCCAGCCAGGTGAACGGCAATTTCGGATATGCTTGTTCCAGTGCCGCGCGGTTGTGTCCGATCTCGACGACCAAGATGCCGTTGTCGGTTAAATGCCGGGCGGCGTGTTGCAGGATAATGCGAGTTGCATCCAGGCCGTCCGTTCCGCTGGCCAATGCGTTGTCCGGCTCGTGGCGGTATTCTTGCGGCAATTGTGCCATCGATTCGGCGTTGACGTACGGTGGATTGCTGACGATCAGGTCGTATCGTTGGCTATCCAGCGCCGAAAACAAATCGGATTCGATCAATTGAATGCTGTCTTCCAGTCCGTAATCTTGTACATTCTTGTGCGCCACGGCAAGCGCTTGCCCGGAGATGTCGACGGCATCAATGGCGGCATTGGGGAAGCTGTGCGCCATCAGGATTGCCAAACAGCCCGAACCGGTGCAGAGATCGAGCGCGGCGGCGATGTGGCCGGGATCGGCGATCCACGGGGATAATTGCGTATGCAGCAGTTCGGCGATGAATGAGCGTGGGATAATCACGCGTTCGTCGACGTAAAAGCTGTATTCGCCAAGCCAGGCCTCATGCGT
This sequence comes from Nitrosomonas sp., assembly GCA_023257295.1. Lineage (GTDB taxonomy): Bacteria > Pseudomonadota > Gammaproteobacteria > Burkholderiales > Nitrosomonadaceae > Nitrosomonas. The sequence continues at coordinate 6,553 of JALRCN010000235.1, forward strand.
CAAGTAGGCGGCGGGAATTCTTTCGGTCACGCGGCGCTCGACGATGTCCAGAACTTGTTTGCATTCGATCTCGGTCAGACGTGCATCGAGGAACGGTTCCAGTCGATCCAGTGGCAAATAGAGGGTTTTCAGAATAAGATACGCCGCTTCGTCATACGCATCGGCGGAGCCGTGACCGAAATGCAAACCGGCTCGGTTGAATTGACTGACCGCATAGCGTAACAAATCGCGGATGGTGTGGAGTTGGGCTTGAGCAATCATGGAAAACGGTAATAATGACAATGAAATGGGGTAGCAATGTAGCATAAAAGCGCTATCGGGAAGACAAGTTTGCACTATCGAATAAGGCTCAGTTCAATTGGAAACGGATTCGGATATTCATTTCATGCAAGTCGCGCTCGCGCTTGCCAGACAAGCGCAGGAAGGCGGCGAAGTGCCGGTCGGCGCTGTTGTGGTTCGAGATGGCGTTATTGTCGGACGAGGGTTTAATCGCCCGATTGCCGCGACCGATCCGTCCGCGCACGCGGAAATCATGGCGTTGCGCGATGCGGGGAATTGTCTGTCGAATTACCGGCTGCCGGAATGCACGCTGTATGTGACTCTGGAGCCGTGCGTGATGTGCATCGGCGCTATTTTTCATGCGCGCATTCGGCGTTTGGTGTATGCCGCAACCGATCCGAAAACGGGTGCCTGCGGCAGTGTCGTCGATTTGCCTGCGGAAACGCGATTGAATCATCATTTGCAAGTCGATGCGGGCATCATGGCGCTGGAAGCTAGCGCATTACTGAAGCGGTTTTTTGCGCAAAAACGGAAA
>JALRCN010000228.1 GCA_023257295.1 Nitrosomonas sp.
TATGTTTTAAACTTATTGATCGGATTAGCCGCCATCTTATCAAATTTGTTTAGGGAAACAAGGAATTATTCGCCGCTTTGGTGAAAGCCAGTGCCCCAGTTCATGGAAGGCTTGTTATTTCCCGATGCAAAAGCGCGAGAAAATCTCTCCGAGTAGATCGTCTGCGGTAAATTGGCCGACGATAGAAGATAGATCGAGTTGCGCGAGGCGAAGTTCTTCAGCCAGGAGTTCCAGTTGATAACCCATTTGCATCAGTGTTTGTGCGGTATAAAGATGCACTTTTGCTTTTGTCAATGCTTCCAGATGACGCTGTCTGGCCATGATGACGCCTTCACCGGCTTGATTGAAGCGCCAACCGGCTATGTCCAGTATTTTTTGCCGCAACAAGTCGATACCGGCGCCGGTTTTGGCCGATAGATAGACTGTGTCGCCGGATTCGTCGGTTTCAATTCTGGGCGATTCGCCGGTCAAATCGATTTTGTTGAATATCGTCAATTGCGGTTTGTCGACTGCAATGGAGTTTTGTGCCGGGTCTGCGGCAGTGTGTCGGTCACTGTCGAATAATTGCAGTACCAGGTTGGCGCTTTTGATCGCGGTATGTGTGCGCTCGATGCCTTTCAGTTCGACCGCATCGCTGGTTTCCCGCAGACCGGCGGTGTCGATAATATGAATCGGTACACCGGAGATAGCGATGGTTCGCTCGATGGTGTCGCGCGTGGTTCCGGGGATTTCGGTCACAATCGCCGCTTCTTCTTCCACCAATTGATTCAGCAGGCTGGATTTTCCGACGTTGGGCGCGCCCGCGAGCACGATTTTTATGCCTTCCTGCAATAAGTTGCCTTGTTGCGCTGCCTGAAAGATTTGATCCAGTTCTGTGTGGATTTGGGCGAGCTGCCCGATAATTTGCGATGCGTAGAGATGGCCGATTTCTTCTTCGGGGAAATCCAGTGTCGCTTCGACAAGCATGCGCAATGAAATCAACGATTGCACCAGCGTTTCGATTTTGGTGGAGAAATGACCTTGCAACGAATTGACCGCGCAGCGCGCAGCTTCCGCAGTGCTGGCTTCGATAATATCGGCAACGCTTTCGGCTTGTATCAGATCGATTTTATCGTTGAGATAAGCACGCAGGGTGAATTCGCCCGGTTGCGCCAAACGCGCGCCCGCCGATAAGCAGCGATTCAGCAA
>JALRCN010000023.1 GCA_023257295.1 Nitrosomonas sp.
CGCTCTCCCGTATCATAAGGAAGAGTCAACCAGTCCTCACTAGCAGACTCGGCTCCGAAAGCCTCAAGAGTCTCACCTGTGATACCACGCTCATTCTGAAACCAATTCTTATGCGACTCTAGAATCAAATTATTACGCCTAAACCCGCTTTAACTTCCTAAGACCCTAAAAAATTTAGTGATTTAAAATGAACAATCTATATAAAAAAACCATACTCATTGTCGGTTGCGGCGATATCGCTCTCAGAACAGTCCCGCTGCTCCGAAAGCATTACCGGGTCCTTGGCTTATGCCGTAATCAAGAAAATGCCCGCCAGTTGCGGGCTCATGGCATCATTCCAATTTTTGGAGATTTAGATTCCCCGAAAAGTCTTGAGAAACTCGCGGGAATTGCACATATGGTCTTGCACCTGGCACCTCCACCCAACCAAGGATTGCGTGACCCTAGAACCTTGCATTTGCTATCCGCGCTGAGTAAGCACACCCAAATACAAAGCACGATTTTACCACAACGCCTTATCTATATCAGTACCAGCGGTGTCTATGGAAATTGCCACGGACGATTGATCGATGAAACCGTTGCCATTCATCCGGAAAACGATCGCGCAATACGGCGTGCCGATGCGGAAAAACAAATTCGCGATTGGGGAATACGAAATCACGCTACGGTATCGATTCTACGTGTCCCCGGGATATATGCCGCCGATAGATTGCCGCTAACTCGTTTACGCGACGGTCATCCGGCTATAATCGATGCCGACGACAGCTATACCAACCATATCCATGCGAACGATCTTGCTCGGATTATCTATGCCGCCCTGCGGTTCGGCAAACCAAACAGGATCTATCACACATGCGACGATTCCAATGTCAAAATGGGTGCCTATTTCGATATTGTCGCCGATCGCTTCAATTTACCGCGACCGCCGCGAATTACGCGGACGGAAGCGCAACGGCAACTGTCCCCCGGCATGCTGTCGTTTATCAATGAATCCAGAAAACTAACAAATGCCAGGATGAAGAAAGAATTACATGTCAAATTGCGATACCCAACTGTTCACGAAGGGGTTCAAGCCGTTCAAATAAACAACCGGTAATACTTAGCTGTGTACCATTACTTTGCCGATTTCTTGAAAATTACTCTCAGTAATCGATCGGAATATGCCGTATACCCGCCAAAATCTTAAAATGTATTTGGAAGCAATCCGATTCATTGCATCTATACCGTCGTTGAGGACTACATCATGGCAACCGTGGCAGCACAAACCGACAAGAAATCCAAAGAATTCAATTACGCATGGGAGGGCATGGACAAAACCGGAAAGAAAATCAAGGGCGAAATGCGCGCTGCCGGACCGGTGATTATCACGTCGACATTACGACGCCAAGGAATTAAAGTCACAAAAATCAAAAAATTTCAATCGGGCGGCAAAATTACTGACAAAGATATCACGCTGTTTACCCGTCAAATGGCAACCATGATGAAATCCGGCGTGCCTTTACTCCAAGCATTCGACATCGTCGGTAAAGGACACAGTAATCCGGCTTTAAGCAAATTAGTCTTAGATATCAAGTCGGACGTGGAAACCGGCAGTAACTTAGCCGATGCTTTTCGTAAATATCCTCTTTATTTCAATGCACTTTATTGTAATTTGGTTAGCGCAGGCGAAGCCGCAGGTATTTTGGACGGCATTTTGGATCGTCTCGCCACTTATAAAGAAAAAATTCAAGCCATCAAAGGAAAAATCAAATCCGCTCTTTTCTATCCGATTTCAATTATCGTCGTTGCTTTTATCATCACTGCGGTAATCATGATTTTTGTAATCCCTGCCTTTAAAAGCTTATTCGAGGGATTCGGTGCCGAATTGCCGGCACCGACACTAATTGTTATGACGATATCGGATTTTTTTGTCGATTATTGGTGGGCTATTTTCAGCATTCTGGGCAGCAGTATTTATACTTTTTTCTATGTGTGGAAGCGATCCATTCCCATGCAACGCGTAATGGACCGGCTTGTACTTAAAGTACCCATTTTCAGGGAAGTTATTCGCAAAGCGGCGATTGCTCGTTGGTCCAGAACGCTTTCAACCATGTTTGCCGCCGGTGTCCCGCTGGTCGAATCGCTCGATTCGGTTGCAGGTGCGGCAGGAAATTATATTTATTACGAGGCCACCAAAAAAATTCAGCTGGAAGTCAGTACAGGCAACAGCTTAATGTCTTCGATGGCAAATACGGCCGTATTCCCAAATATGGTGATCCAAATGGTTGCGATTGGCGAAGAGGCCGGATCGCTGGATTCTATGTTAAGCAAAATTGCCGATTTTTACGAAGCGGAGGTCGACGATGCCGTAGCCGCATTGTCAAGTTTGATGGAACCCATGATCATGGTGGTTTTGGGAACACTGATCGGCGGTATGGTCATTGCCATGTATTTGCCGATTTTCAAAATGGGCATGGTTGTCAGTTAATCTTATTTGGTCTACTCGGATATTTTTCATATCATGTCTTTTCTATCCATTTTGCAAGATGAGCCCGCCTTTTTTATTGCTGTCGTCGCGATATTCGGACTCATGATCGGCAGTTTTTTGAATGTAGTGATTCACCGGTTGCCGGAAATGATGAAACGAAATTGGCTGCAACAGTGCGCCGATTTGCGCGGAGAAATTGTTAAAACCGAACCCGCATTCAATCTGATAACGCCGCGCTCGACCTGCCCCCAATGCGGACATCGCATTGCCGTTTGGGAAAATATTCCGATTATCAGCTACCTTTTCCTTCGAGGACAATGTTCCCAATGCCATACGCGGATTTCTTTGCGATACCCTGTAATCGAAGCAATTACCTCACTAATGAGCGGACTTATTGCTTGGCAGTATGGTTTTGGATTTGCCACAATCGCAATATTGTGTTTCGTTTGGGCGTTGATTGCGCTTGCTGTTATCGATCTGGATACGCAACTGCTTCCCGACGACATCACGTTGCCATTGATCTGGATGGGCTTATTGTTCAATTTGCATAACGGCTTTACTGACATTCAATCCGCCATCATCGGTGCTGTTGCCGGATATGTTTCCTTGTGGACGATTTATTGGTGTTTTAAACTCGCCACAGGCAAAGAAGGAATGGGTTACGGTGACTTTAAATTATTATCGGCCATCGGCGCGTGGTTGGGATGGAGTATGTTGCCGCTGGTCATTTTGCTATCTTCATTGGTTGGCGCTCTGGTTGGCGTTGGACTCATCGTTGCGGCTAGACTTAATAAGAATATTCCGATACCTTTCGGTCCGTATTTAGTCGGCGGTGCTTTAATTGCACTGTTTTTGGGGGAAGAAATTAATCGTGTCTACTTTGGTCTGCTTTAA
>JALRCN010000130.1 GCA_023257295.1 Nitrosomonas sp.
GTACTCGCTCCCTCGCCTATCTTGTTGATATGTCTCGGTTGCTGCATTCCGTGCGCCTCGTGCTTCATCTCGTTCGCCGAATTAATCAGCGTTTCCTTAGCTGCAGATGACTTATTCATTCCCGTAACGGTTTTTTTGCTAATTTGCGCTGCAGTGTGCGGCGGTGCATATTCAGGATTCTTGCGGTAACCGATATGTTATTGTCGTTCTCGGCGAGAATACGGTGAATATATTCCCATTCCAGTCGACCTACCGATAACGGGTTCGCGCTGATTGGCGTACTCGATTCGCCGACGGTGCGCTCGAAAGCAGTCATAATTTCATCGGCATCGACCGGTTTGGCAAGATAATGTGTGGCACCGAGCTTAATCGCCTCCACGGCGGTGGCAATGCTGGCATAGCCCGTTAGCATGACGATGCGGGTTCCAGGATCCAATTGCTTCAGTTTTTCGACCATTACCAATCCGGATTCGTTGGCGAGTTTTAAATCGACGATGGCGTATTCCGGCATGGCCGTTTCGGCAAGCGCTAATGCGCTGTCGATGGCATGCGCACATGTGACATTAAAGCCGCGCTTTGTCATCGCTTTTGCCAATACATCGCAGAATACCTCATCGTCATCGACAATCAGTAAATTCGGATATTCGTTGTTTTCAGTGAACGATGATTCAATCATGATTTTTTCCTATCAGCGGTAACACAACTTGCGTGCAAGCGCCGCCGTTTTCCAGATTGAACAAGCGGACGCTGCCGCCAAAACGCTCAATGTTGGCATTGGCGAGAAACAAACCGATACCGAAACCTTGGCCTGGCGCTTTGCTGGAGAAAAAGGCTTCTCCGGCGCGTTGCAATGCTTCCGCAGAGAGGCCATTGCCGTCGTCGATGATTTCAAGGTGAAGCGTTTGCGCATCCCAATGGCTTTTAATATCGATGCGTTTTGACGATGCATCTGCGGCGTTGTTCAATAGATTTAATATCGATTGATTTAATAATTGGTTTTCCATGATCGTTGGGGCGGGTTGTATGCCTGTGCTCTGATAAGTGAATTTAATTGCTGGGCGAATTAGTTTCCATTTGTCCAGAATTTGATGAAGAAATTGATCCACGGATAATTTGTTGCCTTGTTCCGCCCGATTTTGTCCCGCTTTGGCCAATAGATGCGTCAATGTTTGTTTGCAGTGCGCGATTTGGTCGCGCAAGATGACGATGTTGTGCTGGAATTCGGCATCTTGCGGATATTCTTTTTGCAGTTCCCCGGTGATGACGGCCATCGTCGATAGCGGTGTGCCCAGCTCGTGGGCGGCACCCGCTGCCAGCGTTCCCAATGCGATGATTTGCTCGTTGCGCAATGCTTGTTCCCGTGCTTTGGCAAGGTCTTGATCGCGTTCGCGGATCGATGAGCTCATTTTAACCACGAACCAGGCAATAATCATGGTGCTGAGTACAAATGCCAGCCACATGCCGGACACATGCAGCGTAAACTCAATCAGATGGTTGTTGTGATCGTGCGGCAATGGAATATAAACGAATAATAACAGCGTATAACAGGCGATGGTGATTACGGCCATGACCCACGTAAAACGCCAAGGCAGCGTGGCGGCGGCGATCGTCAACGGCAGCAGATACAATGAGATGAAAGGGTTGGTCGAACCGCCGCTGTAATAAAACAGTGCGCTAAGCGCCAGCACATCGACCGATAATTGCAAAAAAAACTCCTGATGCGAGACCGGCCAGTCGCGGTGCAGGCGTATCCATGTCAGCAGATTGATCAATGACAGCAATACAACCACGAGGATCATTTGTGTCCACGGAATTTCAATGTCAATTGTCCAATATACGATGGCAAATGTCAGGCATTCGGCGACAATGGCAATGTTTCGCAACAAAAATAATCGCTGCAGATTTTTGCTAAGGGGCGATTGGCTGAGATCACTGAACATTTTTGGAATACCGATAGAATAAGGATCGTTTGTGGTGAAAGAACATGGTAACCGCCATGTTTTTCGGCTAGAATCTTCAGTTATTTTAACCGATCTCCTCTAGCAAGCAATTGCTAACGCATCTTACCGATGATTCTTGAGGACATGTCAATCGTTCTGGAAACCGATGAGAAACATGGGCACCGGTTCCGTTATTGCTAACGCACAATTTAAATTACGTACAAATTCCATTGTTAGGAGAAATAAAATGATCAAAGTATTGCTTTCGAATCCAAGAGGATTCTGCGCCGGCGTGGATCGTGCGATAGAAATTGTAGAAAGGGCGTTAACCATGCACGGAGCGCCGATTTATGTGCGCCATGAGGTGGTGCATAATCGGTTTGTGGTTGAGAACCTAGAGAAGAAAGGCGCTGTGTTCGTCGAGAATCTGGACGAAGTGCCGCAAGACAGTATTTTGATTTTTAGCGCGCACGGTGTTTCTCATGCAGTGCGCCGCGAAGCCGCCGATCGCAAACTGAAAGTGTTCGATGCCACTTGTCCGTTGGTGACCAAAGTTCATGTCGAAGTCGCCAAAATGCGCAAGGAAGGCAAAGAGATTATTATGATCGGTCATCAGGGCCATCCGGAAGTGGAGGGCACGATGGGGCAAATCGAGGGCGAAAACAAAGGCATGTATTTGGTCGAAACCGAGGAAGACGTTGCAGTATTGAAAGTCAAAGACGAAACCAATCTGGCTTATGTGACGCAAACCACATTATCGGTAGACGATGCTGCTCGCATTGTCGATGCGTTGAAAAGACGATTTCCGATGATCACCGGCCCCAAAAAGGACGATATTTGCTATGCCACGCAGAATCGCCAGGATGCGGTAAAGAAAATGGTAGGGCAATGCGATTTGGTCATTGTGGTGGGGTCGCCCAATAGTTCGAATTCGAACCGGCTGTGCGAAGTTGCAAGAAATGCCGATGTTGAAGCTTATATGGTTGATCGAGAAGAGCAATTGCAGGAATCATGGTTTGTGAATAAAAAGAGTATCGGTATTACCGCAGGCGCGTCTGCGCCTGAGATTTTGGTGCAGCAAGTTATTTCCCGGCTCAAGCAAATTGGAGCCGATCAAATGGGCGAGGATGTCGTGATCGAAGAATTAAGCGGTGTCGTGGAGTCCGTCGTGTTTCCGTTGCCCAAAGCTTAGTAAGCAATCATCGGGTGTATTTCATCGCATCCGATAAGGCGATACGTCAAAGGGCTGGGGTATGCCAGTCATTTCGTTAACCAGAATTTCCGCGCTGGCGGGAGCCATAGTGACGCCGTAGCGGAAGTGCCCGCTGTTGATGAAAAGATTTCGAACCTCCGGGTGCCGTCCGATCGTCGGTATGTTATTCGGCGAAGCGGGACGCAATCCCGCCCAGTGCCGAATAACGGACTTGTTGCCAAGCGAAGGCAGAATGGCGCATGCGTGCGTGAGTAAGTGATCGTGCGCCGATCGAGTCGGTCGCTTGTCGAAACCGGCATCTTCCAATGTGCTGCCAGCCAGCAAATAGCCGTCCCGGCGCGGAATCAGGTATAAATCGTTTTGGACGAGCATGGTGCGAATCGGGGGCGAATCGTACTTAAATAGCAGCATTTGCCCTTTCACCGGTTTGATATCCAGGTTGGCTGCATGACTCCCTAAAATGCTGTTGCTCCAAGCGCCTGCGCTGACAACGTAATCGCCGGCTGAGAAGTCGCCGCCGGTCGATGCAATGGATTGCACCTGCCGGTGTACAATCTTGAGGCCGGTAACGGTGCAGTGTTCTACAATTCTTCCGCCCAGTTGCGTCACATGGATGCTCAATGCACGAAGTAGCCTGGGATTGCGCACTTGCGCAATCCCAGGGAAAAATAGCGCTTGTCCAGTTCTTTCCGCGTTATCTTCAAACAAATCGTCAGGGATTGAGCGCTGTTCAATTTCAATATTTTGCTTTGAGCACCAGCGCCGGGCGGCAACCGCATCATAGGGCGGCAGCATCAATAGCCCCGATTTTTCGTATTCGGGATCGATTCCTGATTTGTCGTGTAACTCCGCAGTCCACGAAGGGAATAGCAGTGTGCTATAGTCGGTTAAGCGCGTTACTTCATCGGCGTAGTTCCACGGATGGAGCGGCGACAAAATGCCACCGCCCGCCCATGACGATTCATGTCCGATTAAACTGCGCTCCAGCAAGGTGACTGCCGCACCTTGCGCGAGCAGCCGCGCAGCGGTTGCAAGTCCGATTATTCCGGCACCCACCACGATGACATCTGATTTCATGTTAGATCGTATCTAATAACGTATTGATTCAGTCGGTTAACAATCAAGGATCGATAAAAAGTAAGCAAAATTGTATCGCCGCACTAAAGTTAATGGATCGTATGGCCGTTAACCCAGAAACCCTATGGTGCAACCATTCGTGAGTTTC
>JALRCN010000212.1 GCA_023257295.1 Nitrosomonas sp.
TTTGTGTTTTTGTGTTTTTGTGTTTTTGATTATCTTTCAATAATTTCATCTGGATTTATAGAATATTCTTGAGCAATAGAATCCCGAATTGTCTCTACAACACTAACAACAGTATTTGGATAAGTATTATCAGACGGATTATTAATCCAACTTAGAAAGATATCGGCGTGATCACCAATTAATCTGTCATAAAAGTCCGTCATTTCTGAAGGCATTAATGGCTTTTGCGATTTTTTATCCCATATATGGCCAGAAATTTTATTTCTAAAATCTTTGACACCCTTTTTACAGACTTTTCTGTTTAATTCTTTTAAATCTGCATGATGTTTCTCCGACAGCAATTGATGGTAATGTTCCCAAAATTCTGACAGCTTAAAAAGCGAGAGCGCGAGGTGCGAGAAGCACATCCTTTGTACCGCACTCAATTGTTCTACATTGAATTCTCCTGATTTATAACGTTCACGATAGTCAATAAATACAATTGTTCCAGCTATTAAATCTGCAATCAGATAATTTAGAACGATCACTGCTTCAATGGCAGAGCTTCGGTTTGTTTTCATAACCGTTACATATTCATTCCATACCTAGTTATCGTTTAAATTATGCAATTATATTCAACTACATATATACTTTACTTATCTCGTCAATCCCGCATACAACACCGGCAATTTCTCCGGCAACCGCTCCACATGATCTACCACTAAGTAATTGCGTTCACCAAAAATCCGTGATACGTATTGATCCGCACGCGGATCGAGGCTCATGCAGTAGGTAAGGACGCCTGAGCGGCTGGCTTCTTCGACGGCTTTTTTGGTGTCGAAGCGCAGGTATTGCGGGTCGCGTACGTCCACATCAGCCGGTTCGCCGTCGGTGATCACGAGCAGCAGTTTTTTCGCCGATTTCTGCAGTTTCAGGTAGTGCGTGGCATGGCGCATGGCGGCACCCATGCGGGTTGATAGTTGCCCGGTCATACCGGCCAGTCTTGCTTTGGGGATTTCGTCGTACGGTTGGTCGAAATCCTTGAAGCGGAAGTATTCGACGTCGTGACGTCCGTCGGAGCAGAAGCCGTGGATCGCGAACGGATCGCCGATTTTGTTGACCGCATTGGCGAGCAGTACCGTTGCCTGACGTGTCAGGTCGAGCACGGAGTAGTCGTGACCGGCCACTTTTTCGTTGGTCGATTCCGACAGATCGAGCAGCACCAGCACCGAGATGTCACGCACTTTGCGCACCGAGCGCATCATGATGCGGGGATCGGGTTGCATGCCCATGCGGATGTCGATCATCGAACGGATGGCGGCGTTGATGTCGATTTCGTCACCATCTTCGAGTTTGCGAATGCGGCGCGTACCTTGTGGTTGCATCGCATCGAGCAGGAATTTCATGCGTGCGATTTCGCGTTTGTACTGGTTGGCGATGTCGTCGATGCACTGCATATCGCCCAATTTGGCGCGTTTCTCCTGTACTGTTGCCCAATCGGGGCGTTCCAATTGTATTTGGTAATCCCATTCGGAATAATGGTACGGGGCTGATACCGGTTCCTTGCCTTCCATATCGTTGTACGACACGCCCATGTCTTCGTATGGGAAGAATTCAGTGCCCATGACCCAGATTTCCTCTGCATCGTCACCTGCAGTTTCCACCTCGACTTCGTTGGCAAATTCCATCACGTTGACGTACTTGCGTACCTGTTTCGGCGCATCGTAACCGGCAGACAGAGATTTGTTGAAATCGAATTCCTCAAATTCCCAAAAATAACGGTTGTCGTCGCGGTACGGCGCGGTAAGCACGTCGGTACGCGGATGGTATGGAATTTTCTTGTCCATGAAACTGTGTGCCAATTGTACGCCGATGTCCCATGAGGTTTTGTGGCTATCGAGCTTGTCGTGCGCGGCCTTGAACAGTTTGCGGCCCTCGACGATCCACGGATCCTTGTCTTTGTATTTCAGGTCGAGCAGTGCGCGTGCCAGGCGGTTCAAATAATCACCCATTGAGGCGTTCATGTCTGGGGTCGCGCTATGCAGTACCGACCAGGTGTGGCGCAGACCGGGGAAGCGACGGATCGACAGTTCTTCGATGCGCGCGTCCTCGATCACGGAAATCACCGCCATTTGCAGCGGATTCAGGCTTTCTGCGGAAATCGGCTGCTTGGTTTCGACCAGATGCGCGGCGGCGTGTGCGGCGGCAGCACGGTACACTTCGGTCGCCGATACATCGCCGAATGCATCATAAGCATCAGGCAGGTGGATGAAGTAGTTTTCGATGAACGGTTTGTAACCTTCTCGCGTTTCAAAGTCGCCGGAGGTCGGCTTCATGAAAAAATCGCGTGCCCACAAGGCGCGCAGATACATGTTGATACGCCGCTGCACGTCGACGAATAATGTGCCTTTGCGCTCCTTCTGTAAAACTGCGAGCGATTCTTTCGATTCCAGGCCAAAGTATTTGATTTGCTCTTCGTAATCGGTGCGGTGCGCATGCGCGCCCCACATTGCCCAGCGGCGCAAGCCGCCGAGGGTCAGCTGCCCGAATAGAATATCCAGTTTGTTGAGCATGGGGCGCATACCGCGCGGTGCTTGGGCGATCAACGTATTCAGGAATTGCAGGTAATTTTGGAACAAATGTGCATCGCCCAAACGCTTGGCGGCGGTAGGGGAAGTCGCTAATACCAATTCAATCACAGCGCCGGATGTTCGGGAAGCGAGCGAAAGCACGGTAGTCGCCAGATCGCTGACAATATCTTCACCAATCTCTTTGGTAACTAATGGAATTTCGTCGATCCAGCAATCCACTAAACTGCGTCCGCGCCCTAATCCACGGATCGCCGATGCACCTTTCAGATAGTTATCGAGTCCCCGCGCTGAAAAAGTTTTAACTGCTTCGGGCCAGGCATGATGGAGTAGCTCAATCGATTCCGGCTCCAGATCCTCGAGCAATTCTTTGTAATCGTCCAGATTGATACTCATGGCAGCACCTATTTACGTTTCAGAACAATCAGCCTATTCGCTGATAGAAGCTTTTAATTAAAGAATGTGCTGACAGCCGCATCCAGTGCGTCGCGCATATCCGGATCGTCGGTGATCGGGCGCACCAAGGCTACGCGGCAAGCTGCATGCGCGTCGACTTTCTTGGCGATCAGGCTGCCGGCGTAAATCAGCATCCGTGTTGAAATACCCTCATCCAGTCCGTGCCCCTTGAGGTTACGCGCGCGTTCGGCAATCGATACCAGTTTATCTGCGACGTCGATAGATACACCGGATTCGTGCGCGACGATTTCGCTTTCAATGTCATGGCTCGGGTAGTTAAAGTCGAGCGCGCCGAAACGTTGCTTGGTCGATTGCTTCAAATCCTTCATCAAGCTTTGATAGCCGGGGTTGTACGAAATAACGATCTGAAAATCCGCGTGCGCTTGAATCAGCTCGCCTTTCTTTTCCAACGGCAGCACACGACGGTTGTCGGTCAATGGGTGAATCACCACGGTGGTATCCTGACGCGCTTCCACGACTTCGTCGAGGTAGCAGATCGCACCATAACGTGCAGCTACTGCGAGCGGGCCATCCTGCCAGCGCGTGCCGTTGGCATCCAAAAGGAAACGGCCGACCAGGTCGGATGCGGTCATGTCTTCATTACAAGCGACGGTGATCAGCGGCTTTTTCAGTTTCCAGGCCATGTATTCGACAAAGCGCGTTTTGCCGCAACCGGTCGGGCCTTTCAGCATCATCGGCATGCGCACCGAATAGGCTGCTTCGTAGAGTTCCACTTCATCCGCGACGGGATGGTAATAAGGTTCTTTTTTGATGCGATATTGATCAATAATAGTGCTCATGACAGACTCCTATAGAAACAGTCTTTATCGAGATGCCTCGAGTAATTGCAATCCAAATTTCGGTGAAAAAAAACCCCCTGCCCTGTTTAAGGGGGAAGGGGGTCTTGCGGGTTCGAACCCCGTTGTTACTTAAACAGTCTTGCCGCGGTATATCACCATGGCAGTGCCTTGTGATTGGTTGAAATTGTTGTAACCAATTAAACGAACATGATTATTCGGATTGGCTTTATGACACGCGGCAGCTTCTGCCAACACGCGGTCTACATCAGTTTCACCAAACATGGGCAGTTTCCACATATACCAGTAGGAATCCATGATGTACTCTGGTTCTGTATGCTCGATGGCTGGATTCCAACCTTTACTAATCAAGTACTGTACTTGCTTCTTGATATCTTTGTCAGACATCGCAGGCAGATAAGAAAATGTCTCAAACTTACGGCTTGCTGGATCACTGACACGTGACTTGTAATCGATTACTTCGCTCATTATTTATTCCTCATTTTTAGAGAGATGAAGAAGAAAAGCTATGTTAACCATCAGCTCTTCTTCTTTAGTCATATATTGCTTACTTGTGGGCTACGTCGAGCTTATCAACCGTATCAAACTCGAACTTAATTTCTTTCCATGTTTCCATGGCGATTTTCAGTTCGGGACTGCTCTTGGCAGCTTTGGTTAGAATCGCTTTGCCTTCCTTCTCGATTTCAACACCTTGGTTACGTGCTTCTACGCAGGCTTCCAATGCCACGCGGTTGGCAGCGGCGCCAGCAGCATTACCCCAAGGATGACCTAAGGTACCACCGCCAAATTGCAAGCAGGCATCATCACCGAAAATTGCAACCAGTGCTGGCATATGCCAAACGTGAATACCGCCCGAAGCAACTGGGAACACACCTGGCATAGAACCCCAGTCTTGATCGAAGAACAGGCCGCGGCTGCGGTCTTCTTTGATGAATTTGTCGCGCATGGTGTCGATCCAGCCGAGGGTTGCTGCACGATCGCCTTCCAGTTTTCCGACCACAGTACCGGAATGCAGGTGATCACCACCTGATAAACGGAGTACCTTGGTTAAGACGCGGAAATGAATACCATGGTGCGGGTTGCGATCAAGTACGGCATGCATAGCGCGGTGGATGTGCAACAGCATTCCGTTATTGCGACACCAGTTAGCCAGTCCCGTATTGGCAGTTAAACCACCCGTCAAGTAGTCATGCATAATGATCGGTGCGCCCAATTCTTTAGCAAACTCTGCACGCTTATACATTTCTTCCGGGGTTGGTGCGGTGACGTTCAAGTAATGACCTTTACGTTCTCCGGTTTCGCGCTCAGCCTTTTGGCAAGCTTCCACCACGAATTCGAAACGATCACGCCAACGCATAAAAGGTTGACTATTAACGTTCTCATCATCCTTGGTCAGATCCAGACCGCCACGCAGACATTCATACACAGCACGGCCATAGTTCTTGGCGGACAAACCCAGCTTAGGCTTAATGGTACAGCCTAACAGCGCACGGCCATATTTATTCAGACGATCGCGTTCCACTTGAATACCTGTTGGAGGTCCACCGCAGGTTTTGACGTACGCAATCGGGAAACGCACATCTTCCAGACGCAGTGCACGCAGTGCTTTAAATCCAAACACGTTACCTACCAGCGAAGTCAGCACGTTAACAACGGAGCCTTCTTCAAAAAGATCGATAGGGTAAGCTACGAAAGCGTAGAAGCAAGTATCATCGCCAGGCACGTCTTCAATCTTGTATGCACGTCCTTTGTAGTAATCCAGATCGGTCAAAAGATCAGTCCATACTGTGGTCCAAGTGCCTGTGGAAGATTCTGCAGCTACTGCAGCAGCAACTTCTTCACGAGGTACACCAGCTTGTGGCGTAATCTTGAAACATGCCAGAAGATCGGTATCCAGCGGTGTATAGTCAGGAGTCCAGTATGTCTGTCTATATTCTTTCACACCAGCGTTATATATTTTTACTGCCATAGTTTCTTCTCCAGTTAAGTTCCACTCAACTTCCGCCAAAAAGCGCAGGCAGAAAAGAGGGGATATTGCGTTACGAACATGACTACTCAAACCTATGAAATGCAATATAGCGCTATTTATCTATAAGAACAAATCAATATTATTGATCCTTATGATAAGATAAAGCTTATGAATATAACGAAAGATCGAATACATGCTGCATATCACCCTCCGGCAACTTCAGGTATTTGAATCGGTTGCCAGGCAATTGAGTTATTCACGTGCGGCCAATGAGCTTCACCTGACTCAACCTGCTGTTTCCATGCAGATCAAGCAGCTGGAAGACAACGTCAGTTTACCCCTATTTGAACAACTGGGTAAACGAATATATTTGACCGAAGCAGGGCGTGAGTTGTATCAATACAGCTGCTCAATTTCCCAGCAACTGGCGAATATGGAAGTGGCGCTGGATGAACTGAAAGGTATGGAGCGCGGCAAACTGAATATTGCAGTCGTCACCACCGCCAATTATTTTGCACCGCACCTGCTGGCGAAATTCTGCCAACGCTACAAGGCGGTAACCGTAAGCCTGAACGTCTCAAATCGTGAAACCGTTTTAAAACAACTGGCTGATAACCTGATTGATCTGGCCATCATGGGACAACCGCCGGAGAATCTCGACATCGACAGCGAATCATTCATGGAAAATCCGCTGGTGGTAGTTGCGCCGCCTAATCATCCGTTATGCCGGGAGCAAAATATTCCGGTCGAACGATTGGCGCAGGAAATTTTTCTGGTGCGCGAATCCGGTTCCGGGACGCGCAGCGCGATGGAGCGTTTTTTTGCCGAGCACAACATTAAAATCAATAAAGGCATGGAAACGGACACCACCGAAGCAATCAAACAAGCGGTTCAAGCAGGCATGGGACTAGGCATCATGTCGCAACACACGGCGGAGCTGGAACTTGAAACAGGACGCCTAAAAGTTCTCGATGTGCAGGGATTTCCAATCATTCGCTATTGGCATGTGGTCAATCGCAAAAATAAGCGCCTATCCAGCGTAGCGAATACATTTCGCGATTTTTTGCTAAAAGAAGCAACCGATTTATTGATAACCTCGAAAAAATGAGAATACTGCGTTATCCAATTTGATATAGTTCTCAAAAATAAATCGCCCTAAGGGATCGAAAGCTTATGCCCGGCTCAAAATCGCACAACCAAGCCATCGACCACTCTCAGAAATCGACGCCAATCGTTATCTACCTGACTTGCAGCTTGATCGCGACGGTCATTTTGCTGATAGATATATGGATACCGCTGGGAGTGGCTGCCGGTGTTCCTTATATCATCGTAGTTTTGATATCGCTCAAATCTCCGGAGAATCGTTTCACAATTATCGTTGCGCTGACGTGCACGTTATTTGTCGGTATCGGTTATCTGGCTTCGCCGCCCGCGCCGGATTATGTGCCCTTTTACCAAATCGCCGCCAACCGCTCCTTATCCATTGCGGCAATTTGGGTGGTAGCCATAATGACATTGATCCAGCGCAATAGAAACGATGAATTGCACCAAATGCAATTGCGAAACCTGGAATCGATGAAAGAAGCCGAGATTCAAAAAGAAAAACTAAAAATTTTGAAAGCAACGATGCGTACGGTACAGGACATTACCGGGAATTTTTTGAATAACCTGCAGTACTTTACTTTTACGATCGAGAAAAACAAAACCTTATCGCCAGATTCGATTAAGAAACTCGATGAATTGATTCATGACACGGCGCAACGTATCAACAAGCTGGGCAACTTGGAAGAAGTGCGCGAAAAGAAAATGGCCAGTGATATGATAGGCATCGATTATGAGTATCCGAAAAAGAATGCAGCGGATTCGAGAACAACAATTAACAAGGAGTAGCGATGGCAGGGCAAGGATCGGGCGGTAATGTATTGGCTGCGGTGTGCAGCTTCTTCATACCGGGTTTGGGGCAATTGGTGCAAGGACGGATACTGCCGGCGTTGCTGTTTTTTGTGGTGACTGGCATGGGTTATTTCTTCTGGGTATTGATCGTTCCTGCGGTTATTGCCGGGATCGTGCATCTATGGTCGATCATTGATGCAGCGCGCTTCGATCCTGTTGCCGGTTGATCAATGCGAAATATGACGCAACCAGGCATGCGCAGCGGCTCTGAATAAACTGACGACCACCGCAACACTGCTGCCGGGTTCGTCCGCATAATCTTCCTCGATAACGACACAATCCGGAAATATTTGCAGACAATAAGCATTGCCGATTCGCTCCCAGCCGGATATTTCCCCGGCGTTTACCGCATCGATTTTTCCCAGCAATTCGCTAGCCGCTTCGCGGCTCTTTTGGATATCGACGGTCAAATAAGCGACAACGGCCCGATGCACCGGATCGTCAGGATCATATCCCAGCCACGCGAAAGGCGTTGCATTCATTCAAAAATCGGGAATGCGGTATTAACCTTGCCGTCTTTAGGAGGCGAAAAACTGATGATGAAGCGTTTTTCGTCGTAACTGCAATATTGAGATGCTTCGCCATCCGGTTTGTTGTACCCGCAATGCACCCAATCCGGCGAACCCGGCGGGCATTGTGCATCCGGCCGCGCAACAGCATAATTAATAGAGTTGATCACTTGTGCGGCAGTGCAATTATCCGGAAACATAGAAGAAAATTTGGTTTTATCTGGGCGTTCCTGATACCGCCAACGAACAGTATAAACACCGGCTGCATTGGGTTTGCTTTGGATATCGAGCCGTGCGATAGCTACCGGATTGATGCCGCCGGGACGCGCATGAAAGCCTTTGGGCCGGTTTTGATTCCATTCGCCGCAAAACACATGCCGCTGATTTAATTGCAATCCGTTATCGAGTCTCACCCAGTGCGGCTGAGATTCGCAATCGGCCTGCGCCAACGCGGGCAGCGGCATTGCGACCCATACGCAAAAAAGAAATTTCGCTAATAGCTGTATTTTTGGAGATTTCATCGCGAACTCGCAAAGATAAAGATTCTTGAAGTACCGTTATCGGCTAAAATTTGCGGTTTATTCCTTTGCATCCGATCCGATCGTATTGAAAACCATGTCATCATCCAAACAAACCGCGCAGAAAGTGGGTTTTATTTCCCTGGGCTGCCCTAAGGCGTTAGTCGATTCCGAACAAATTCTGACACAGTTGCGCGCCGAAGGCTACGAAATCTCGCCCTCCTACGAAGACGCCGATTTGGTAGTGGTCAATACCTGCGGGTTTATCGACAGTGCGGTGGAAGAATCGCTGGATGCGATCGGCGAAGCGCTGGCCGAGAACGGCAAAGTGATCGTCACCGGATGTTTGGGTGCAAAAGAAGACGGCGACGTCGTCAAGCGTGCGCATCCGCAAGTGCTAGCGGTTACCGGGCCGCATGCGTTGCCGGAAGTGATGTCGGCGATTCATGCGCATTTGCCACAACCACACGATCCTTATACCAGTCTGATTCCGCCGCAAGGCATCCGATTGACACCCAGGCATTACGCATATATCAAAATTTCCGAAGGCTGCAATCACCGCTGCACTTTTTGCATCATCCCGTCGATGCGCGGCGACCTGGTCAGCCGTCCGATCCATCAGGTGATGCAAGAAGCCGAGCATCTGGTGAATGCGGGCGTCAAGGAATTGCTGATTATTTCGCAAGACACCAGCGCGTACGGTGTGGACGTAAAATACCGCACCGGTTTCTGGCAGGGGCGTCCGGTTAAAACCCGCTTGACCGAATTGGCTCAAGCTTTGGGTTCGCTGGGCGTGTGGGTGCGTTTGCATTATGTGTATCCGTATCCGCATATCGACGAGGTAATCCCATTGATGGCGGAAGGCAAAATCCTGCCCTATTTGGACGTACCGTTCCAGCATGCCAATTCCCGTATTCTGAAAGCGATGAAGCGCCCTGCCAGTGCGGAGAATAATTTGGAATGCATCCGCCGATGGCGTGAAATCTGCCCCGATTTAACGTTACGCAGTACGTTCATCGTCGGGTTTCCCGGCGAAACCGAAGCCGAATTTGAAGAATTGCTGGATTTCCTGCAAGAAGCGCAACTGGATCGCGTCGGCTGTTTTGCGTATTCTCCGGTGGAAGGCGCTGCTGCCAACCAATTGCCCGATCTGGTTCCGGAAGCGGTTAAGGAGGAGCGCCGGGCGCGTTTCATGCAGCTTCAAGAAACCATCAGTCGCAAGCGCTTGGCACAAAAAGTTGGCAAACGAATGACGGTCATGGTCGACGACATCGTAGAAGATCAAGTCATTGCCCGTAGCAGCGCCGATGCGCCAGAGATTGACGGCTTGGTATATGTCTCAGGCGCAATGCACGCACAACCGGGCAATTTCATCGACGTGGAAATTACTGATGCGGATGCGCACGATTTATTTGCCGTGACGGTGCCCTCTTAATTAAATGGCCGACTTGATCCACGAGCTGATCTTTACCGCCGCCGAACGCTCGCCGGACGCGACCGCATTGGCGTATCAAGATCAAAACCTCAGTTATGCGCAGCTTGTCGGCGACGTGCAAGTCGCCGCAAATGGCTTGCACGCATTGGGATTGGGTCGCGGAGAACGCGTCGCCGTTTATCTCGAAAAACGCTTTGAAACGGTGATTGCGTTATTTGCCGCCACCGCCGCTGGTGGCGTGTTCGTTCCGGTGAATCCGGCGTTGAAGCCAGAGCAAGTCGCTTATATTCTGGCCGACTGCAATGTGCGCATTTTGGTGACTTCCTCGGAGCGACTCAAATTGCTGCATCGCGTGCTGCCATCGTGCCACGATTTGCATACCGTAGTCGTCGTCGATGCGGCGCAACACGATGCGGATACCGCTATCCCGTCGATACATTGGCAAACGCTGATCGCCGCTCAGCCGGGCAACATTCCCAGCACCATCGACATCGACTTGGCGGCGATCATTTATACCTCGGGCAGCACCGGTAAACCCAAAGGCGTCATGCTGTCGCATCGCAATCTGATCGCCGGGGCGAAGAGCGTTTCGCACTATCTGCAAAATCGGCCGGACGACCGCATTCTGACCGTGCTGCCGTTGAGTTTCGATTACGGCCTGAGCCAGCTCACGACCGCGTTCTACGCCGGCGCAACCAATATGCTGATGAATTATCTGCTGCCTCGCGACATTATCGATGCGGTCAAGCAGCACCACATCACCGGCCTGGCGGCAGTGCCGCCGCTGTGGATTCAACTGGCGCAATTGGATTGGCGCGGCGCTTCGTCGCTGCGTTATCTGACCAATTCCGGCGGCACGATGCCGCACGCGGCGTTGCAGCAACTGCGCGGTCGCCTGCCGGATGCGCAAATTTTCCTGATGTACGGCTTCACCGAAGCGTTCCGCTCAACATATCTGAAACCGGAGGAAATCGAGCGACGCCCCGATTCCATCGGTAAAGCGATACCCAATGCGGAAGTTTTGGCGCTTCGGGATGACGGCACGCCTTGCGTACCCGGAGAACCGGGCGAACTGGTGCATCGTGGCGCTTTGGTCGCGATGGGCTATTGGAATGACGCAGCCGCAACCGCACGGTGTTTTAAACCGTTTCAACGCGCCCACGACAAATCGCCAACCGGTGAAATTGCCGCATGGTCGGGCGATACGGTCAAAATGGACAGTGAGGGATTTTTTTACTTCATCGAGCGGCGCGACTGCATGATCAAAACATCCGGTTACCGGGTCAGCCCCACGGAAGTGGAAGAAGTCGTCTACGCCGAGCCGTGGGTCGCGGAAGCCATCGCCATCGGCGTGCCGCATCCAATTCTGGGACAAGCGATCGTGGCGGTTGTCACGGCGCGGCACGACGCTCAACCCGATGCGGCGCATTTGCTGGCAGCTTGTAAAAAACGCTTGCCCGCCTACATGGTGCCCGGCCATATCGACGTGCGCACCGGTCATCTGCCGCGCAATCCGAACGGTAAAATAGACCGCGCATTGCTTGGCCAGGAAATGCAGCATCTGTTCATGGAGTCGGTTCAATGACCAGCCTACCGGAACACACGGCATTGACGCAATTTCCGGTGCAAGATGATTGCTTGCAAATTGGCGGTATGCCATTGACTCAGCTTGTGGAGCGCGTAGGGACAACACCGTTTTACGCCTATGATCGGCAAAAGATCAGCGAGCGCATTGCCTTATTGCGCCGACATTTGCCGCGAGAAATCCGCTTGCATTACGCCGTTAAAGCCAATCCGATGCCCGCGTTAGTGCAGCATGTGGCGCAATTGACCGACGGCATGGATGTTGCCTCTCTAGGAGAATTGCAGGTGGCGCTGGATACTGTTGCCGCACCGGATAGCATCAGTTTTGCCGGGCCTGGGAAAAAACCGCATGAATTGCGGTGCGCGATTGCCTCCGGTGCGATCATCAATCTCGAATCCCGGCACGAAATGGAATTGGCGGCGCAACAAGGCGAATCGTTGGGTATTACTCCCAAAGTGGCGGTGCGCGTGAATCCGGATTTCGAGCTGAAATCATCCGGCATGAAAATGGGCGGCGGTGCAAAACCCTTCGGAGTCGATGCGGAAGCGGTGCCGGAAATGTTGCAACGCTTGAAATCGCTGTCACTCGATTTTTATGGGTTTCATATTTTCGCAGGATCGCAAAGTCTGAATACGGCGGCAATCTGCGAAGCACACCGGGAAACCGTGCAACTGGCGGCCCGACTTGCATGCGATGCACCATCGCCGATACGACTGCTCAATATCGGCGGCGGTTTGGGGGTGCCGTATTTTCCCGGCGAGCGCGCCGTCGATCTAGTCGCAATCGGTGAGAATTTGCATACCATTGCCGAACAGAGTCGACAGCAGTTGCCCGGTGCAAGTATCGCACTGGAACTGGGTCGGTATCTCGTTGCAGAAGCAGGTATTTATGTGTGCCGCGTATTGGAACGGAAAGTATCTCGCGGGCAAATGTTTTTGATCACGGACGGCGGCATGCATCACCATCTGGCCGCTTCCGGTAACCTGGGGCAGGTGATCCGAAAAAATTATCCCGTCGTTATCGGCAACAAAGTGCAAGGACGCGAATGGGAAATCGCGTCTGTCGTGGGACCGCTATGTACGCCGCTGGATATATTGGCCGATCAACTGCCGATGGCAAAGGCCGAAGCAGGCGACTTGGTCGTAGTGCTGCAATCGGGCGCATACGGATTAACCGCCAGCCCGACCGCGTTTCTCAGTCATCCGGCGCCGGTTGAAATATTGATTTAGAATGCATAAAAGTGAAAATTTTGGATAACCAATGGCGTTTGTAATGTGATTTGATGCAATCTTTTGGATTCTTTCTTTTGACTTACTAAGACGAGACTGCTGCGAAACTCATAAAAAATGGAGCGTAATGAACGGAATTGTGAATTTTCCAGTCGCAGGTTGGAATTCGGTCTGTTTTTGGCTGATTTAGTGTGAATTTTTGGTGTTTTTCCGTTCATTTCCCGCTTCTCCCATTCTGCTGACGGATTCATGCT
>JALRCN010000031.1 GCA_023257295.1 Nitrosomonas sp.
TAATGGATATGTGGCACAACCCAACATGCTTTAAAGACAGTGCTGACCGCCGTATCCAGCTTGCTCGTTTCATTAACTTCTACAATACCGTCAAACCTCATAAGGGTTTGAATAATGCTACTCCTTATGAAATACTCAACGCTTATTTTAATCAACCTCTCTGTAAACAACCTTAAGATTTCTTGCACATGATCATTGTTATTTCACCGGCAAAAACACTGGATTTTGAAACACCGCCACCGACGCAGGCGCATACACAGCCGGATTTTCTCGACGATGCGGCGATATTGATCGACGAACTGAGAAAACTGGAACCCGATCAAATCGGTGCGATGATGTCGATCAACCCCAAATTGGCAACACTGAATTCAAATCGCTACTTTTCCTGGAAGCGCCCGTTTACATTGAGAAATGCCAAGCAAGCGATACTCGCGTTCAAAGGCGATGTCTATACCGGTCTGGATGCCGACACGATGTCCGGGAATGAACTGGCGTTCGCGCAAGATCATTTGCGCATTTTATCGGGATTGTACGGCATGCTGCGCCCGCTGGATCTGATGCAGCCTTACCGGCTGGAAATGGGCGCGCCGTTTAAGAATTCTCGCGGCAATAATTTATATGAATTCTGGGGCGATAAGATTACCCAGGCATTAAACCGGGAGTTGGAGAAACAGCAAGATAGCATTTTGATTAACTTGGCGTCGAATGAGTATTTTCAGTCGATTCAAACAAACAAACTGAAGGCGCGCATCGTCACGCCGGTTTTTAAAGACGAGAAAAACGGTGTATACAAAATCATTAGCTTCTTCGCCAAGAAGGCGCGCGGCATGATGAGCCGCCACATCATTCAGAATAAGCTGGAACATCCGGAAGCGATTAAAAAATTTGACGTTGCGGGCTACCGGTATAGCGCGGCGGACAGCAACGAAAACGAGTGGATTTTCACTCGTTCGGAATCAAAATCCGCATAACTCGATTGAACGTTATCATGACCCAATCCGCCGCAATTGCATGGGCAAAACATTATGTCACATTATCCAATGCGTACGAACTGGTGAAAATAAAATCCTTGTTCATTCCCGAGGCGACTTACTACTCCGCTTATTTCGGGGAATATCGAGGCCGCGATGCCATTCATGCCATGATGCAAAACTTTTTCAGCCGTTTTCCCGATGTTCATTGGGAGGTGTCGGAGTACTGCAGCATTGGCGTCGATAGGGTGGAATTTGTGTTTATAATGACCGGGACGGATATATTATCTGGCGAGCATGTGGAAAGGTATGGATTGGAGCGTATTTACTTTAACTGGGATGGATTGATCAAACGTATTGAGATTTGCAAACCGGGTGAATAATTGGCGCATATTCCGGCACAACGGTATTTATTCATAACCAAGCAAAAGGGAGCGAAAGATGATTAAAAGATTTGGGTCTTAGGAAGTTAAGCACTTAAAGAAGTGTGTTAACTTACTGAGATGAATGTTAAAAACAGATACTATTTCCGTTCTCGAATTGGAGAAGCTAAATTCAGGC
>JALRCN010000034.1 GCA_023257295.1 Nitrosomonas sp.
TAATGGATATGTGGCACAACCCAACATGCTTTAAAGACAGTGCTGACCGCCGTATCCAGCTTGCTCGTTTCATTAACTTCTACAATACCGTCAAACCTCATAAGGGTTTGAATAATGCTACTCCTTATGAAATACTCAACGATTATTTTAATCAACCTCTCTGTAAACAACCCTGAGATTTCTTACACATTATCCTTTTCATTCGTGACTATCATCTCATTCATTGGCATGAATTATCCGCAATTGCGGATAATTCCGTTCGTTTGATTTACCTGTCCTGCGATCCGCTATCAGCGTATCGGCAGGTAATGGTAATATACGGTTTCACGGTTTCCCAAAATTTCAAAGGATTGGTATTACCATGTTTTCGCAAAAACAAACAATAGAAATTGTCGACCCAGATTTATGGCAAGCGATCAAAGGCGAAATACAGCGCCAGGAAGAATATATCGAACTGATCGCGTCGGAAAATTATGCCAGCCCGGCAGTCATGCAAGCGCAAGGCTCCGTTTTGACCAATAAGTATGCCGAAGGCTATCCGTCCAAACGGTATTACGGCGGTTGCATGTATGCCGATCAGGTAGAGCAGTTGGCGATTGATCGTCTGAAAGCATTATTCGGCGCAGAATATGTCAATGTTCAACCGCACTCCGGTTCCCAGGCCAATGCCGCTGTTTATCTTTCCGCGTTAAAACCCGGCGATACTTTGCTGGGTATGTCGCTTGCGCATGGTGGGCATTTGACGCATGGCGCCAGCGTTAATATGAGCGGTAAGATTTTTAATTCGATTTCCTACGGCCTGAACCCGGAAACCGAAACCATCGATTATGACCAAGTGGAGCGTTTGGCTCACGAACATAAACCCAAAATGATCGTGGCCGGCGCATCGGCCTATGCGCGCATTATCGATTGGGAGCGTTTTCGTAAGATTGCCGATGCGACGGGCGCTTATTTGTTCGTCGATATGGCACATTACGCCGGATTGATCGCTGCGGGTTTTTATCCCAATCCTGTCGGAATCGCAGATTTCGTTACGAGCACCACGCATAAAACGCTACGCGGTCCGCGCGGTGGCGTCATCATGGCAAAACCCGAGCATGAAAAAGCGCTGAATTCCGCCATTTTCCCGCAAACGCAAGGCGGCGACATCCAGCGTGAGGGCTTCGCCGATCCGGCCTTCCGTGACGAGCGCCAGGAGCCGCGCATCCGCCGGCGGCAGTTCGCGCTTGAGGATCACGGCGGCTTCGACCTGCGTGCGCGCCGGCGCGGT
>JALRCN010000225.1 GCA_023257295.1 Nitrosomonas sp.
TTGCTCGTTTCATTAACTTCTACAATACCGTCAAACCTCATAAGGGTTTGAATAATGCTACTCCTTATGAAATACTCAACGCTTATTTTAATCAACCTCTCTGTAAACAACCCTGAGATTTCTTACAAATAAGGAGTTCAATTGAGGATTATCATTCTAGGTGCGGGGCAGGTGGGTTCGTCGGTGGCCGAAAGCCTGGTTGGCGAGGCCAATGACATCACGATAGTCGATACCGATCCCAAGCGCTTGGCGTTGCTGCAAGACCGGTTGGATTTGCGTACCGTGGTCGGCAATGCGGCGCATCCGTCGGTGTTGATCAATGCCGGTGCGCCCGATGCGGATATGATTCTGGCTGTGACCGAGCACGATGAAACCAATCTGGTGGCGTGCAAGCTCGCT
Source organism: Nitrosomonas sp. (assembly GCA_023257295.1). GTDB lineage: Bacteria > Pseudomonadota > Gammaproteobacteria > Burkholderiales > Nitrosomonadaceae > Nitrosomonas. The sequence continues at coordinate 400 of JALRCN010000225.1, forward strand.
GCGACCTTGTTCAATACGCCGACCAAAATCGCGCGAATCCGCTCAACGGAGTATCTGGCGCATCCGGAAATTTTTTCGGATGAAAATTTTTGCGTCGATTTTGCCATTTCTCCAGAGCAAATCATGACGGAGTATATCGAGAAATTGATCGAGTTTCCCGAGGCGCTGCAGGTGCTCGATTTTGCATCGGGGAAAGTCAGTCTGGTGGCGGTACGAGCGTTAGAGGGAGGATCTCTGGTGGGGCAGCAGTTGCAGGAGTTACGCAAGCATATGCCAAATGTGGATTCGCGCGTGGCTGCTATTTTTCGCAAAGACCGCCCGATCATTCCCGAAGGCGATACCGTCATTGAGGCGGAAGACGAGGTTTTTTTTATTGCTGCGACGGAAGATATTCGCGCAGTTATGCGCGAGCTTCGGAAAATGGATAAACCGGTCAGGCATGTGATGATTGCCGGCGGCGGGAAAATCGGCAGGCGTTTGGGCATGACGCTGGAAAAGGATTATCAGGTCAGAATTATCGAGCGCGATTTTCAAGCTTGCGAACGATTGGCGGGGGAGTTGAGCAATGCATTGGTATTGCATGGCGATGTGACCGATGAAACCCTGCTGGAAGATGAGAATATCGCCGAAATGGATATGTTTTGCGCGCTGACCAATGACGATGAAAATAACATCATGTCGGCTTTGCTGGCGAAGCGCATGGGGGCGCATAAAGTCATCGCGCTGATTAATCGCCGCGCTTATGTCGATTTGGTGCAAAGCAGCGGTATCGATATCGCAATTTCGCCGGCACAAGTCACTATCGGCTCATTATTGGCGTACGTCCGGCGCGGCGATGTGGCGGCGGTGCATAGCCTGCGGCGCGGCGCGGCGGAAGCGCTGGAATTGGTCGCGCACGGCGATGCTAAATCCTCCAAAGTGGTCGGGCGGCGAATCGAGCAAATTGAGTTGCCAAAAGGTGCCACTATCGGTGCTATCGTGCGCGGCTTGCCGCAATCGAACGATTCGTTCGGTGGAATCCTGACTGCTGAACAGCAGATGGATGCGCACGCGGTGGGCAGAACAACGCGAGTAATCATCGCGCATCATGATACGGCGATTGAATCGGAAGATCATGTGATCATTTTTGTGATTAACCGCAAGATGATCAGGGAAGTCGAGAAACTGTTCCAGGTTAATGTTGGTTTCTTGTAATTCATAATCCATGAACCGGTTTTTTACAGTAGTCAATGTGCTGGGCAAGATGATCTTGGTGTTCGGGTTGACGATGCTGATTCCGCTGGGGCTGGCAATTTGGGGCGACGACGGTGCGCGCATGGTTTTCGAAGAAGCCATCGCGATAACCCTTGGCAGTGGCTTCGCCATGTGTTTGGCGACACGCCGCTATCATCGTGAATTACAAACCAAAGACGGTTTTTTGCTGGTGGTGCTGGTTTGGTCGGGGTTGCCTGCGTTTGCTATGCTACCGTTGTTATTTTATTTTCCTGAGCTGAGCCTTAGTATGGCGTACTTCGAAGCGGTGTCGGGTTTGACCGCTACCGGCGGTACGGTTCTATCCGGATTGGATTCGCTGCCGCCATCGATCAATTTGTGGCGTGGCGAAATGGTTTGGCTTGGCGGGATGGGGTTGATCGTTCTGGCGGTGGCGATTTTGCCGTTATTGGGGGTTGGTGGGCGTCAATTATTGAACGCCGAAATACCAGGTCCGATGAAGGAAAATAAGCTGACGCCACGTGTCGCAGAGACAGCTAAGGGATTGTGGTCGATTTATGCGAGCTTGACGCTGATCTGTGTGTTTGCCTATAAATGGGCGGGAATGGATTGGTTTGACGCAGTAATGCACGCGTTTACGACATTGGGGTTGGGAGGCTTTTCATCGCATGACGCAAGTTTCGGGTATTGGAATTCTCCTTTAATAGAATCGATTGCGATTCTCTTTATGTTGCTTGCAGGTATTAATTTCGCGACGCATTTTTTGGCATGGCGTGCCAAAAGCCTGCTTTCTTACAGTTATGATTCCGAGGTTGGCTGGTTTCTGTTTCTGGCTATTGGCAGTTGCGTCGGCTTGGCATTTTATTTATGGTTTTTCGATGTTTACGAAGATCCGCTTACAGCGCTCCGCTATGCGGCATTCAATATCGTTTCGGTCGCAACGACCACGGGGTACAGCAATACCGATTACAGCATATGGCCGATGTTTGTTCCATTATGGATGTTATTTTTATCTGGTTTTTGCACTTCGTCCGGTTCAACGGGCGGCAGGATCAAAATGATCCGGGCACGAATTTTGTACCAGCAGGTTTATCGCGAACTAATTGCCATCATGCATCCTAATGCGGTGATTCCTGCCAAATTGGGCCGGAATGTGGTGGCGAATCGGGTTATCGTCGCCGTGCTGGTGTTTTTGT
>JALRCN010000232.1 GCA_023257295.1 Nitrosomonas sp.
GACTATAAATCCGGTACTCGGAACGATCCGATCATGAATGGAATGGCGGCAAGTTTGAGCACAGCCGATATTGAAAACCTGGCCTTCTACTATTCACGCCAATCAGGAACCCTGAATTCAAACAAATAATCCGCTTATTTGTGCCTAAAAGTTTCCTAACGGGACAAAGTCGTCATGGCTTTGTCCCGTTTCTATTGGTTATTCCGGCTTAATTGATTAAGCTGCCGATCCAGGCAGTCAAAATAAATGACGGCGTCCGGTGCGGTTTGGTTGCGTTGCGCATGCCAAATCATTTCCGCCAAACATTCCATGATCCGATGCGTAGCATCGTGTTCGTTCCCCATTTTTTGCCGCAAACGGTCAAATCGTTCGCAAATGCCAACCGGTTGATCGATCGACAACTGCTCTTTTATCGCAACATGCATGCTCATGTGTAAAAACGGGTTGGTGTCGCCGGCCTCGGGCAAATAATCCTTATCCAGATAATGCTCCGCATCGGCAAGGATATCGTGGTATTCCGGGTGCATCAGTATCACTTCGAGCGCGATGGTTTCGATGCCGGATAAAATTTCACGCTGGCGGTATTTGCGCCACGTTTCGAAAAACAATCGGCGCGCTTGCTCTCTGGATGGTTTGAACATGGTATTGTCGATCAAAGATTCTTGTCTTTATATTCGCATAAGTGGTTGATTGTGCAGATTCGGCAATCGGGTTTTCTGGCCTTGCAAACGTAGCGGCCATGCAGAATCAGCCAGTGATGCGCGTCCAAGCGGAATTCTTTTGGAACGGCTTTCAGCAGCTTTAATTCAACCTCCAGCACGTTTTTCCCGGGAGCAAGTCCAGTGCGGTTTGCAATGCGGAAAATATGCGTGTCGACCGCAATCGTCGGTTCGCCGAAGGCGGTATTTAGGATCACGTTGGCGGTTTTTCGCCCGACGCCGGGTAATTGTTCGAGTTGTTCGCGAGTGCGCGGCACCTCGCTGCAGTGATGCTGGATCAGCAATTGGCAGGTCGCCAGAATATTTCTCGCTTTGGTTTTATACAACCCGATGCTTTTAATGCAATCGGTCAGCCCGGCTTCGCCCAGTGCCAACATCTTTTCCGGCGTGTTTGCTTGCGGGAATAATTTGCGAGTCGCGAGGTTTACGCTTTTGTCCGTAGCTTGTGCCGAAAGGATGACTGCGATCAGCAATTCAAACGGAGAGCGGTATTCCAGCTCGGTTGTCGGTTTGGGATTACCCGATTTCAAGCAAGCAAACAGCTCATGGCGTTTTGCGGCGTTCATGCGGTTTTATTGGCAGATTGTCCGCTTGTTTGTTGCGCACGGACCGCGGCGGCACGCTTCAACGCAGCGGCAACGATGGTTTGTTTGCGCATTTCGGCGGATTGTTGGGTCGGCGCCGGTTGCTGGGTAATTTTCGTTTGCGGTGTTTCTCGGTCGGCTGGTTTGAGTCGTTCGAGTCGTTGTTGGCGGAATTGGTGACGAGATCGCGCAATATCGGCGGCTTGTTTCTTTGCCGCATCGTCTGTTTTTTTAGTGGCGGGAACCAAACTGATGCAATCCATCGGGCAAGGCGCGATGCACAATTCGCAACCGGTGCATTCCGCAGCGATGACGGTATGCATTTGTTTGGCCGCACCGACGATTGCATCGACAGGGCAAGCGCGGATACAGAATGTGCAGCCGATGCACAAATTCTCATCAATCAGCGCAACGACCGGATAAGGTTTCGGCAGTCCGTGCGCTGTATTCAGCGGTTTTGCCGGAACGCCCAGCAGCTGCGCGATTTTCTGAATGCCGGCTTGATCGCCGGGTGGGCACTGGTCGATATCGGCGCGTCCTGCTGCAATAGCTTCGGCATAAGGTCTGCAGCCGGAAAATCCGCATTGGCCGCATTGCGTTTGCGGCAAAACGGCGTCGATTCTATCGATCAAGGATTGATTCATGGAAGCTATGCGCCGGGTTTGTTACAGATAGCTTGCGTGACTTCTTTGATCAAATCCGGGCCGCGATAAATCAAACCGGAATAGAGCTGGATCAGGCTGGCGCCCGCATCGATTTTGGCTTGCGCGTCGGCAGCCGACAAAATACCGCCGACCCCGATGATCGGGATGGCGCCCTGTAGCAACCCCTGCAATTGTTGAATCACCGCAG
>JALRCN010000081.1 GCA_023257295.1 Nitrosomonas sp.
GCACCATAGCGCGCCTTGAATTCGTCAAAACGCGAGCCATCCACCAGGCGCGCAATCACTTCCCGCACGTCATAGGGTTTTTTGGTGTCCGATGGAATCACGCCGAGCAGCTCTGCAGGGTCATACAGCGGCGCTTCAGGCGTGGCGAGATTCAATGTCACCGTCTTTTGCCAGTTGAGGTTACCGACAATGTCGCGCGCGATGGCAAGCGCATGATGGTCATTTTCCGCCAGATGGTCGCATACGCCGGAAATGCGCGTGTGCACGTCCCCTCCGCCCAAATCCTCCACGCTCACCACTTCGCCCGTAGCGGCTTTAAGCAGATGGCCGAAAATGTCGATAGCTATCTCGATTGGTATTACAGCCTGCCTGGCGAGTACGAACGCATCATAGCGTTGGCTACCGGCGCATTGGAAAATTGGATGGCAGAAAAGCTGCAAGACTATCTGATGCGAGGCAATGTGTTCGGCCCGGTGCAACAATCGATTGACGATGTCCTGAAAAACAATCAGCAACTACGCCAAGCGCACCTACAAAAAGTGGAACAAATTCTCGCCGAAAATCGCATCGAACCGGAAGAAAACACACAAATCGAAGTTGTCCGTCACACCTCGTTGAATGCATTGAAAGAACCGCCAGCGCACAGCGTGATCGTTAACTTAGAAAATCGCATGCTGATTTCCGGCGGCATCGGCACTGCCGGCGCCATAACCGGTGCGATTGCCGGCAAGATCACGGCAAAAGTGGCAGGCAAAGGCATTCTCAAATTAGGCGCACAAGCGGTCATCAAGGTAACCGCCGGAAAAGCGGTCAGCGCTCTGGGCGGCGCAGCGGCAGGCGCGGCTACCGGCATGGCCATCGGCTCGCTGATACCGGGCATAGGCACTGCAATCGGCGCGGCGATCGGCGGCATTATCGGCGGCATCACGATCGGTTTGACGGTTGAAAAGCTTTTATTGATGCTGGAAGAAGCTTTCTCGCGCGAAGAATTCAAACAGCAGATTCTCGAAGCGATCGAAGAAGAACGCAAGGAATTTGAAAAATTTCTGCATGCACCGGCCTTATTGAATAAGGCACCGGATAATTCCGAATCGATAGCTCCGGCAATTCCGGATGGATTCCCGGCAGCAGCTAACTGAACATCAATTTGATATCCGCTGCTTGCAAAAAACCCTGTTCAGTCGCCAAGTCGACCGATGTTAATGGATTCTGATTCAGCCACTTATCAGGAAACTCGAGGTTAATCCTGTTCTTATTCACGGTAATTCGCATATCAGGCAGGCGGTTATTGGATCGGCTTCTGTGCAATACGACAGCCAACCTGAGCAAAATGCAAAGCCGGATAATTTGGGTTCGCATCGCACTATAGATAATTTCAAATTCCTCCGTCGGAAATTTACGGCGGTGGCTGCGCACCAGCATCGCCAGTTTCAACTGCTCCTGCCGGGAAAAACCTGCAAGATCGGAATTTGCCGTTAAATAAGCGCCGTGTCGATGATATTGATTATGCGCAACCGAAAGACCGATTTCGTGAATCAACGCTCCCCACGTCAATAACTTCAAATCATTCTTCTCGTCCAGCTCCCAGTCGTTTCGCACTTGACGAAAGAAATGCTCAGCCGTTTCCCGGATACGATTTGCTTGATCGATGTCTACGCCGTATCGCTGTGTCAGCACCATAATGGTTTTATCGCGAATATCGGCATCATGCACCCGTCCGATTAAATCGTAGAGCAATCCTTCGCGCAATGCGCCTTCCGAAATATTGATTCTTTCCAGATTGAGTGCTTCGAAAATGCCGCACAATAGCGCCACTCCGCTTGCAAATACGGGCTTCCTGCGCTCGGGCAAACCGATAAAGTCGATTAATTCGCTATCGCCCACGGCGATCAATTCGTCGCTGAGTCGAGCCAAAGCATCGGCGGTGATGCCATAGTCGCACCAGCCTTGCGCCTGCACGACATCCCGAATGGATAAAATGGTTCCGGATGAGCCCAATGCATAATCCCATCCGGTTTTTTTATAAGCTACTTCAATCGATTCCAATTCTTGCATCGCAAATAGAATCGCTTTGCGCATTTTCTTGGCTTTTATTTTGCCGTCGTCGAAAAACCGCTGCTGCATATTGACGCAGCCCATATACAGACTTTCAGTACAATAAGCCTCAATACCGCGTCCGATGATCAGTTCGGTACTGCCGCCGCCGATGTCGATCACCAAGCGCTGATTGATTTCATCAAATCTGCTATGCGCCACACCGGAATAAATCAGCCTGGCTTCTTCGCGACCGGCAATGATTTCGATCGGATGTCCCAATGCTTGGTAGGCCTGCGCCATGAACACATCGCTATTCCTCGCTTGGCGGAGGGTATTGGTACCGACTGCGCGCACGTTGAGTTGCGGAATTTCGCGGATACGCTGGCCAAATCGTTGTAAGCACTCCAACGCCTGCTGCATCGATTCCTTCGATAATTCCTGTTTTTCATTGAGTCCTGAAGCCAGCCTGACCATGTCCTTCATGCGATCGATAATCTGCAAACGGCCATCGGCCCAATTGGCGACGATCATATGAAAACTGTTGGAACCCAAATCGATGGCGGCATAGGATTCGACCGGATTAGTTGTCATGGTGTGGATTTTTCGCTTTTAAAACCGGAAAGTAAATAATGCAGCAATTCAGTCAAATTGCCGCGTATCGACGATTATGTTGCCGTCAATCGGATAACGGAAGAAGCTTAGCGCAATCGATTCCGGATCAGATCAAATCAAGATCATTTCTTTTTATCTTTCTTATTCTTCTTTTTTTTCTTTTGCGCCTTTTTTTCTTCCTTGTTTTTCTTTTTGGCGGATTTTTCTTTCTTGCTTGCGTCTTTCAGATTTTTCTTTTTATTTTTATCCTGTTTTATGATTTCCGCCGGTACAGTTACTTGTTCTGCGGCGACCCCGCTCTTAGCGGTTGCATTTTTCAGGCAATCCGCTGCGGCTTTCTTGACAGCTCGTGCGCGTATATCGCCGCCAAAACCGCGAATTGCCTTGAGATCCGCCAAACCGACAGCCGCCAGTGCTTCGACGGTTTTGATTTTACGCTCAGCCAGCAATTTGACAGCC
>JALRCN010000204.1 GCA_023257295.1 Nitrosomonas sp.
CATTGCATAACGCCGACGAAATTGCGCGCAAAGACGTACGCATCGGCGATACCGTCATCGTGCGCCGCGCGGGCGATGTGATTCCGGAAATTGTGTCGGTGATTGCGGAGAACCGTCCGGCTAATACAACCAGCTTTGTAATGCCAACGCACTGCCCGGTGTGCGGTTCCCATGCGGCGCGCATTCCCGGCGAAGCGGCCTCTCGCTGTACCGGCGGTTTATTTTGTCCGGCGCAGCGCAAGCAAGCGATTCTGCATTTTGCATCGCGCCGCGCAATGGATATCGAAGGATTGGGCGATAAACTGGTCGATCAAATGGTCGATAACGCCATCGTGCGCACACCGGCGGACTTATACCGGCTGGGATTGACCGCACTGGCCAATTTGGAGCGTATGGCAGATAAATCGGCGAACAACATTTTACGAGCCATCGAAAAGAGTAAACAAACCACCCTGGCGAGATTCATTTATGCGCTGGGAATCCGCAACGTCGGCGAAGCGACGGCAAAAGATCTGGCGCTACATTTGGGCAGCCTGGATCGACTGATCGAAGCCGATAGCGAACGCCTGCAGCAAATTCCGGATGTCGGTCCGGTGGTGGCGCAAAGCATCGCCGATTTTTTTGCCGAACCGCATAACCGCGAAGTGATCGAGCAACTGCGCGTCAGTGGCGTGCATTGGGATGAACACGAAGGAAAACCGGCTGCACCCGTCGGTGCGGCGCCATTGTACGGAAAAACCTTCGTGCTGACGGGAACGCTGCCCACGATGAGTCGTGAAGAAGCAAAAGAGAAAATCGAAGCACGTGGCGGCAAAGTCAGCGGCAGTGTTTCGAAAAAGACTGACTATGTTGTCGTGGGCACCGATCCCGGCAGTAAGTACGATAAGGCGCTGGGTTTGGGAGTCACTGTCCTGGATGAGGCCGGATTGCTGATATTGTTACAGTAAGGAAACGCTGAATAATTGGCTGCGCAAGCGATCTGCTGCGTTGGGAGGTGCTCGAAAATTCGCCTGTCGCTCTCAATCGTCCACAACTGCCTGCCCCGGAAACAGGGCATCGGTAAATCCGAACAAGCGAAAATCATTGATTCGCATCGGATACAAAATACCTTGCAAATGATCGCATTCGTGCTGCGCTACGCGGGCGTGAAAGCCGTTTACGGTACGGTCAATTGCAGTGCCGTATTGGTCGAATCCCTGATAGTGCAATTGCGTATGGCGGGGTACCACGCCGCGCATGCCGGGGATGCTGAGGCAGCCTTCCCAGCCGTCTTCTTTTTCTTCCGATAACGGTGTCAACCGAGGGTTAATCAGAACCGTAAAAGGAACCTCGTCGGCATCGGGGTAACGTTGATTCTTTTCAAAGCCGAAAATAACCACTTGCAAACTCACGCCAATCTGCGGTGCGGCAAGGCCTGCGCCGTTCAAATGTGCCATCGTGTCTTGCATATCTTCGATCAATGCATGCAATTCCGGCGTGTCGAATTGCTCGACTTTGTCCGCTTGCCGGAGCAACAGAGGCTCTCCCATTTTCAATACCGGTTTAATCGCCATGACAACTCACCACATGTTCCAATATGTTTCGTACTTTTACCATTGCATGCTCCAACACGGCGTAAATTTCTTTAAGCGGAATGCCGTTCGTGCTGATACCGCGACCGGCGGCGTGATTTGCAATCACCGCAATGGCGGCGTAATTCAATCCCAATTCCCTTGCCAGTGTAGCTTCCGGCATGCCCGTCATACCGACGATGTCCGCGCCGTCGCGTTCCAGGCGATTGATCTCGGCCGCTGTCTCCAGTCTTGGACCTTGCGTTGCTGCATAAACGCCGCCGTCGGAAACGGCTTCGTTGGCTTCTTTCGCGCCCCGCAGCAATAAATTCCGCGTCGATTGGCTATACGGCAAGGTAAAGTCGACATGCGTGACCGGCTGTTCTTGACCGTCAAAATAAGTGAAATTGCGGCCATAGGTATAATCGATGATCTGATCGGGGATCACCAGTTTGCCCGGCGTCAGATCGGCGCGGATGCCACCCACCGAGGCCACGGCAATGACATGGCAGGGCTTTAAAGAATGCAGCGCCCACAAGTTTGCACGGTAATTGATCGCGTGCGGCGGGATGGTGTGACCGAGCCCATGGCGCGCCAGAAACACGATATCTTCATTTTTCAGCTTGCCGAACGTCAACGGACCGGAGGGTTCGCCATATGGTGTGCGGATGATTCGCCGGTGCGATATTTCGAGGCAAGATAATTGCGTTAACCCGCTGCCGCCAATGATTGCAAACATAATTCTCCTATTTCAATCGGTTACTGCATAAATCGCCGGTAAGTTGCGCCAAGCGCCTTGAATATCCATGCCGAAGCCGAACACATACCGGTTCGGTACCGGCAATCCGACAAAATCCGCAGCGCACGGCTTGGGCAAGCCGGTGTCTTTTTCGGCAAACACCGCACTATAAAATGCTGTTGCGCCGTTTTTCAGCACCTTGTCGCGGATTGCCGCAAGCGTAATTCCTTCGTCCAGAATGTCGTCGAGCACCAAAACAACACGATCTCGCAGATTTTTATTCGGTTCTACGCGCCAGTAAATCTCTCCGCCGCTCATATTGTTGCCATAGCGCGACAAATGTACGTAATCGAAATCCAGCGGAAAACGCAATTGCGGCAGCAATTGCCCGGCAAATACCACCGCTCCGCTCATGACGCATAAAACCAAGGGATATTGATGCGCTAACACTTGCGTGATTTCTGTTGCCAGGCGTTGCACCGCTTCATTCACCGTTTGTTCGGAATGAATCAGTTCGGCAGCGGGCAAAATCTGCTGTGCTTGCTGGGTATCGAACATATAATAACCCTATGACGAATATATACAGGAGGGATCGTAAAATGCACTTTCCCGGAATTTTACGCGATATTATCGTAATCGTTCTTGCGTTGTCAGCGACATTCCCGGTGTGGGCGCAAATTTCCCTGCCATCCGATTATCCAGTCTACAAAGACGGAAAACTGACCATTCCTCGCGTGGATACAATTGAGCAAGCAGGCAACTACCAAAAGGCGGAATTTCAATATGACAGCTCAATAGACGGCTGGAAATTGATCAATGTCATTGAAACCAAGGTCACTCCGGGTCCCGTAACTTATGAGGAAAAAATAGCAGTAATCGTCACAAATTCTTCACCTATACAGGTATTTCTCAAAATTACCGGTCAATTTTCAAACGGCTGCAATTTTTTTCAGCAAATCAATCAAACGCTCAAAGATAATAAATTCGAAATCACCTTGCATCTGGGCCCTAATCCATTTCCGCCCGGTATTGTTTGTACCATGGCATTGGTGTCGTATGAAAAGATTATTCCGCTCGAAGTCTATGGCCTGCCTGCCGGGATTTATCAGTACAGCGTCAATGGAGAAACAATGGGTTCATTTACGTTGACTCAGGATAATATATTAACGGCAACAGATTGAACCCAGCCCCGTAGTTTTTTGCTATTCCTTTTTCATGAAAGTTGAAAACAATGTTCTAAAGTGATCGTTCCAATCTGCGCCGACTTTTAACGGAACGGCGATCTGAATAATTTGTTTTTCCGGCGTTTCACCGTTTAAATACAAAATATACTGACCCGCTTCGTTGAGTCTCAATGCCTGCGTGATGACACCGGAGCGGTATTGTTGCGCCGGAATTGACAGCACTTCATGCTCTTTTTGCTGCTTTTGATTTCCGGCGGTTTCCAGCTTTACCAGCCGTTGTGCGAAGAAAAAATCGCGCGCGGATTCGGGATATAAAAGATCGATTGAAATATTCAACATGGCAGGCTCGGGAACCCGTCCGCATTGAATCGGTACATATGGCGATCGCATCGGGTCTTGCGATCCCTCGTAGTCGACGGGCAGGTAATAACCCGAGTAACCGACGATCAACGCTTCGGTTTCTATCGTGCAAGCGCCGCCGCGAAAGCCTTTCGGATATGTATCGGATGAGTCGCCCTGCGAACTGGTGCCATATAACATGCCGAACAAAGCAAATGCGGCGAATACGCCGATCAACATTGTCAATTGAAATTTATACGATGAGATTTTCGATCCGGTTTGCATGGCAATTCATTTGGTAAATGGAGTGGCCGGATTATATCAGCCAAAGCGATCGAACACATTCGAGCGGAGTGCACTATAATAATCCGTAACTTCGCCATTTCGTGGGGCTGTAAATACTGTGTCAAAACTAAATATCGTTATCCTCGCAGCCGGTGCCGGAAAGCGCATGCAATCGGTTTTGCCGAAAGTGTTGCATCGTTTGGCCGGACGCCCGCTGCTGTCGCATGTGATCGATGCGGCGCGGCGGTTGTCGCCCGATAAAATATGCGTCGTTATCGGTCACGGCGGAGAAATGGTAAAACAATCACTGGCGAGTGACGATTTGACCTGGGTCACGCAATCGCAGCAACTCGGCACCGGCCATGCGGTGATGCAGGCGCTGCCGGTTTTGGATAAGGACGGCGTGACGCTGATATTGTATGGCGATGTGCCGTTGGTTCAGACGCAAACATTGCAAGCATTGGTCGCACAAACGCAAGGAGAGTATTGCGCTTTGTTGACCGCCATGGCGGAAGATCCCTCCGGTTACGGCAGAATCGTGCGCGATCCGGTTGCGCAAGCCGTGCAAGCCATCGTAGAGCAAAAGGAAGCCACGCCCGAGCAGCAGCGTATCTGCGAGATCAACACCGGCATTATGGCGATCCCGAACCGGTATTTGCATCCATGGTTGTCAAAACTTGAAAACAACAACGCGCAGCGTGAATATTATCTGACCGACATCGTGGCGATGGCGGTCAGTCAAGGGGTGACGGTTGCATCGTCGCTCGCCGTGCATTTTTCTGAAGCGATGGGCGTCAACAGCAAGCGTCAGCTTGCCGAGCTTGAGCGGATTTATCAAAGGGATTTCGCCGAGAAGCTGCTCGATCAAGGTGTGCAGCTTGCCGATCCGATGCGGATCGATATTCGTGGACGGATCGATTGCGGCATTGATGTCGAGATCGACATCGATTGCATTTTTGAAGGTGCCGTGCGGCTTGGCGACGGCGTGAAAATCAACGCACATTGCATACTGAAGAATGTCAGCATCGCAGCAGGGACAGTGATTTTGCCTTATAGCCTGATAGAGGATGCGGAAATCGGCAAGGATTGCAAAATCGGCCCCTATTCGCGCATACGGCCGGGTACCCGCCTCGGCGACAAGGTGCATATCGGTAATTTTGTCGAAGTCAAAAACAGCCAAATTGAAGCGGGCAGCAAGGCCAATCATTTGAGTTATATCGGCGATTCGATTGTCGGTGCGAACGTCAATGTCGGTGCGGGCACCATCACTTGCAATTACGATGGTGCCAATAAATATCAAACCATCATCGAAGACGACGTGTTTATCGGTTCGGATACGCAACTGGTTGCGCCGGTCAGGATTTCCAAGGGTTCCACCATCGGGGCGGGGTCGACGATTACCAAGGCGACGCCCGAACACCAATTGACGTTGTCACGTTCGAAGCAAATCAGCATTGCGGGGTGGAAGCGACCGCAAAAAGTAAAGAAATAACAGTGGGTTTGTTCGGTTAATCGAGTTTCCGGGAGAGAATGCAATGTGCGGAATAGTAGGCGCAGTGGCGATAAACAACGTTGTTCCGGTGCTGCTGGAAGGGCTGCAGCGCTTGGAATACCGGGGTTACGATTCCGCCGGGTTAGTTGTGACGTCTGGTGGCTTGCAGCGGCTGCGAACCACCGGGCGGGTGCATGAGCTACAGAAACTCGCCGATGAGCAGCAGATGCAAGGATTCGCAGGCATCGCACACACCCGCTGGGCGACCCACGGTGCACCGTCGGTACGTAATGCGCATCCGCATTTTTCCGGATTGGACGATAAGAATCCCCGTATTGCCGTGGTTCATAACGGCATTATCGAAAATTATGAAAGCATGCGGGAACGCTTGCAGGCCGAGGGATATCGATTTGTGTCCGATACCGATACCGAAGTCATCGCCCATTTGGTGGCCTTCAATCTCAAACGAACCGCCGATTTGCTCGAAGCGGTTTGCGCATCGATTGTCGAGCTGCAAGGCGCTTTTGCCATTGCAGTGATGGAGGAAGCGCAGCCCGAGAAAATCGTGGTGGCGCGAAACGGCGCGCCGCTATTGTTGGGTTTGGGTGAGAACGGCAATTATGCCGCCTCGGATGTTTCCGCTTTATTGAAAGCCACCAAGAATATGATTTATCTGGAAGAAGGCGATGTCGCCGAACTGACCAGTGGCGGCTATCGTATCGTCAACTGCCAGCATGGCGAAGCGGTGCAAAAGGTCGAACGCATCGTGCGTCAGACTGAGCTATCCAGCGATGCCGTCGAGTTGGGGCTTTATGCGCATTACATGCAGAAAGAAATTTTCGAGCAACCCAGCGCAGTAGCAAATACATTGGAAATGGTACTGAATGCACAATCTATTTCACCCAATTTGTTTGGCAGCGAAGCAGAGAGAATTTTTGCCAATGCGCGCAGCATCCTG
>JALRCN010000226.1 GCA_023257295.1 Nitrosomonas sp.
ATACACACAGAAATCGCCTGATTCAAGATCTGCCGGTCAGTAAAGAGCAACTCGATCGGCTGAATGCATCCAATCGCGTTTATCAACAGAAGTATGCCAGCGGGCATTACGGCTATGCATTGCTGCATTTTAGAAAAACAAAGAAACCCTTGTGGCGCTTGAGTATGCTCGAAAGTGAGCAAATTTCGCACATGCGGGATCTATTTGAAAAAACGTTCAATCAACAAATGTCGTCCACCTTCTGGCAATGGAAATACCCTGCAAATTCGGGACGGGAAATCGGTGTTTGGCGGGAAAATCACTTGGCAGGCCATTACGGCGGTATTGGCCGGGAAATTTTATTTTTCGGCCAGCCGCAAACGGCGGCACAAATCGGCGATGTCATGGTGGATACGAAAGAGCGGGGCGCGCTCACCCGGAAAGGCCCCTTTTTTCTAATGGCCGCTACATTTCTGGAGCGTTATATCGGTTTTGGCCGACAATTTCTGATCGGATTCGGTTTTCCCAACGACCGCGCCATGAAAGTGGCCGAACATCTTAAACTCTATGCCGAAGTCGGGCGCATGGCGGAAATTTCCTGGCGTCCGCGTACAAAATTTCCGCTATGGAAAACGCGCCTGCACATACTGAACCGCGATCAAACCGACGTTGCGTCAACCGTCGTCAACGACTGCTGGCTGCGTATGTCAGCCGATTTCCGCAACGCCATCATCGGTGTCCGCGATTGGCCGTATCTTCAACACCGCTATCTGAATCACCCGCACCAGCCGTATCAAATCGTGCTGATAAAAAATCGCTTTAACACAAAAACGCGAGGGATATTGGTACTGCGCTACGACCATGACGATTGCGAGATTATCGACATTATCGCGCCGTTAGTTGAAATCCCGTTATTAATCACTCACGCCAGGCGATTAGCCGGGATACATGGCGCCAAGCGGGTGTTTTGTCAAATCACCGAGAATTTCGCCACTCATTTCGCTGCAACCGGAGGAAAGCAAGCGCCGGTCAATATCAGGATTCCGGCCAACATCTGGAGCAACGGCCCCTCAGTGGAAACACTGAAAGACCGTTGGTGGTTGATGAGCGGAGACAAGGATTTTCGATAATCCCGGTGCAATAACACCGGGAATTGTTGTTATTTCATGCTATGCAAGCAACGCTCAATCCACTGCCCCGTCAATTTCTCTTGCACTGTATTCTGGCGCAGACGCGTTGCCAATCCTGGAAAATCCACTTGATCCAGCGATTGATCCTGATTGAAGCATGAGAACACATAGGTGATTTTCCCGGTTTCCGGGTCTTGATGCGGTTGCAGACACTGCGCGCAGATTTCCTTCATCATGCACTGCATTGGCGAGTTGATCGAACCGATGGCAAAGTGATCCGCTTTCAGATAAGGCTTCAATTGGTGATGCCGCGCCACACCGACAGCCGCCATCATACGATCGGAGCCGATGGCGATGATATGACTGGCATCGCTCAATGCAACCGGGCGCTCTCCCAATTCGCCGCTGGCGTACGCCACCATTGCTTGCACAATGTTACCGGTAAAACTTTTATCTTGCACACGAGTAGGGGTAAATCCGGGCGCTTCGTCGCAACACCAAACCACAATATCCGCAGCCGCTTCGATTTCCGCTACTTTGTATCGATCCACCAGTTTCTTATAACCGGCAAAATACAGCACTTTTGACCCGGCTGCGCGCGCAGCGGCACCGATTGAGAACAACACGGCATTGCCCAAGCCGCCGCCGACCAGCACCACGGTTTCATTGGCAGGAATTTCCGTCGGCGTACCGGTGGGGCCCATCAATACCACCGGCTCACCCGGTTTCAACGACATACATAGATTGGACGAGCCGCCCATTTCCAGCACAATCAGCGAAACCAGGCCTTGCTTCAGATCGACCGATGCTCCCGTCAAAGCCAGGCCCTCCATCGCCAACCGGGTATCGTTGCTGACCATGGCTTGTGCCGCATAATTCTGGAAACGATAAAATTGCCCGGGCCGGAAATGCTCCGCCGCCATCGGGGCATGCACTACCACTTCGACGATGTTCGGCGCCAACCTTTCCACTTTATGCACGATTGGCCGCAATTGCCGGTTGAGCTCGCCGAAGAATTGTTGCGTCGTTTGTATCGATGCCGGGCGCACGCGCTCCAGAACGCGATTGACGACCGGATACCCTTGCTTGGCGCTCGACATCGCCTTCACCACGTTGCCCGAGAAAGACGGATGCAAATCGCCGAAGAAACTGATGAAGCGTCCATCCTGCTCGTCCCGGTAGCGGCTGAGCAAAACTGCCGGGGTATCCGGCTTGGGATTGGCATAAACCGGTTTCACCGGATTGCCATCCTCATCGCAAGCATTGAAATACCGGCCATCGACTTGGTAATTGCTCTCGTCTTCGCGCGCCAACACGGTATTCGGCTGCGTTCCTGCAGCAACCAACAAAGCGCGCGCAACCAATTCCACTTCACCGCTGTCTTGCCATTGGCCTGTCTCATCCTGCTTTTGTACCGCAAATCGCACCGATTGCGTATGCCCCCACTGATCCACATTGACACGCACCGGCGTCATGCCTTCGGCAAACCAAATCCCTTCCTCGAGCGCCTTCTCGACTTCCTCGTGATTCAAAGTATAAGACGGGCTATCGATCAGGCGCTTGCGATATGCAATCGTTGCACCGCCCCAGGATTGCATTAACCCGATGATATTCGCATGACGTCCTTCTCGTTCCGCGGCTTGCCGTTCCGCACGGATCGCTCTAGCATGCTGCAGAAACTCGTCGGCAATCGCTTGCTCTTCCGCATCCCAAACATTGCGCACGGATGCTTCATCTTGCGCTGCCATGAGAATTTCGTAGCGTTTCAAAAACTTCTCAACCTGCACCGGATAATAGGCCAATGCTTCGGTTGCGGTATCGATCGCCGTCAAGCCGCCGCCCACCACAACCACCGGCAGACGCAACTGCATGTTCGCAATCGAATCGCTCTGCCCCGCACCGGTCAACTGCAACCCCATCAAAAAGTCCGATGCAGCCCGCACGCCGCGCGCCAATCCGTTCGGCAGATTCAGAACGGTGGGGCGTCCTGCACCTGCCGCCAAGGCGACATGATCGAATCCCGTCGCGAAGGCATCGTCGGTCGTCAACGTACCGCCAAAACGCACGCCGCCGAATAAGGCGAACTCTTCTCGCCGCTCCAGCAGCAAGCGAATCAATTTCAGGAAATTTTTATTCCAGCGCACGGTAATCCCGTATTCGGCCACGCCACCAAAACCGGCCGGCATGCGCTGCCCCAGATCTTCTTCCAACGCGCTCGCAAGCCGAATCGCTTTGAACGGCACACGCTCGCCTTTTTGACTGACGCCTGAAATATCTTCCGGCAACGGTTCGATTTTGAGTCCGTCGATACCGACCACGGTATGCCCTTCGTTCATCAAGTGATGCGCCAGCGTATATCCGGCAGGCCCCATGCCGACAACCAGGACTTTACGTCCCGATGCCGGTTTTGGAACCGGACGGCGCAGATTCAAAGGATTCCAGCGCGTCAGCAAACTGTAAATTTCAAATCCCCACGGCAATGCCAGCACATCTTTCAGCGTGCGCGTTTCGGCTTGCGGTATATCCACCGGATCTTGCTTCTGATAAATGCACGATTTCATGCAATCGTTACAGATGCGGTGCCCGGTACCAGCGCACATCGGATTATCCAGCACGATCATCGCCAAACTGCCGACAGCGACACCTTGGGTTTTCAGCTTGTGAAATTCAGAAATGCGCTCTTCCAGCGGACAGCCTGCCAACAAAGCGCCTAATTCGCTTTTCTTGAACGTTGCCGGTTCCTCGGGTGATTTCGATTTTTGCTTCAATCCTTTCGAACAGGAATCCTTGCCTTGCTCGTGACACCAAATGCAATAGTTGGCTTCGTCCAATGCGCCCATTAAATCGGTGCCTTGATCGGTCAAGGAAAATCCATTGCGCTCGCGCAAATGATTCAGCCGATGCACGGGATAACCTGCGGATTCATCGGTATCCAACGTCAATAAATGCTGGAAATCCAATTTGGCGGGCGACTTGAACAAAATGCCCTGGGAAGTATGCTGTTGTCCTTCGGATGTTCGCAACGCCCAAGCGGCATAGTGCAACGCTTTATTCAACCGGGCGTCGTTTTCCGCTTCGGCATCCATCCACTGCGCAACCTTCGTCGCAAACGCCAATTCCGAGAAGCTTTCGCCAAATTCCGCAGCCAGTTCTTTTTCCAATGCAAAACCGTTAATCGCTGCCAGCTCTTCATCGCTGACTTTCGTCTTGGCGCGGCGTTGCACGAATTGCCGTTTACAAAAATACAGCGGTGCCAATGCGTGATGCTTGGCGGCAAGCTGTTGCACCTCGTTTTCAATATTGAACAGCCGGGCAACGAAATCCTCCACCCACGGCGCAATATCGATCAATAGCGCGGAATCGTCCTTGGGCGGCAACTCGTCGGGATGAGCGCGCGCATGCTCCAACCGCTTGAACAATACTTCGTCGCCGGTACGCAGAAAATCCTGAAAGATCTGATCCAGCCTGCCCAGACCGGAGCGACTATACAGATCGGCGATCTTGAATTCAAAATTCAAATCGGGGGAGGCTACAAAACTTTCTTGCTGGCTATACAACGTTGCATCTGTTTTTATCATAATCAATTTTCAATATTTTATTGTTTTTGCTGTGCCATAGAACGACGCTTCCTAGAAGTCATCAAGCATCGCTTCATAAGCAATCAACCATTCTACGAATTCATCGGCAGGCATGGGTTTTGCGATGAAAAATCCTTGTATTTCGTCACAACCCAATTCCGTTGCCAAACGATAATCCGCTTCGGTTTCAATACCCTCGACCACTACGTTAAGATTCAAGATCCGGCCTAATTTTATACTCGACTCGAGAATTGCACGAGTGGCCAAATCGTTTGATGCGCCGTGCGCAAAAAGACGATCCACTTTAAGCTCGGTAAAAGGCAGGTGCTTGAGTGTTTCCATTGACGAATAGCCTGTTCCGAAATCGTCTATGGCCAAACCGAATCCTTTTAACCTGATGCGCGTCAGAATGTCCAAAGTTTTCGCAAAATCTTTCCCCAACTTGCTCTCGGTAATTTCCAACGTCACATACTCAACCGGAATTCCGCATTTCTTGATTGTTTCTTCGTAAAGTTCCGGCAAATTGAATCGATCTAGATTTTCCATCGAAACATTGACGGATATTTTTAAATCTATCGACTGTTGCAGCCATACATGTAACTGCTCAGCAGATTTTCTCAATACATAATGCGTAAAATCGTTAATCAAGCCGGCTTGATTAACTAGCGAAATAAAATTATCGGACAGCACACATCCATGCCGTGCGTGCTGCCAGCGTGTCAGGCACTCCACACCCGTGACATAACCGGTTATGGCAGAAACTTTCGGTTGATAGTAAATGCCAATTTGATCCGATGCTAGTGCATGCTCAATATCGGTGACGTCCAAAACTTGCAATGCTTTATCGGAAACCGATATCTGCGAAGCTGATATCGGTATTTTCTCTAACATCGCCGCAATAGCGCCTATTGTCACCGGCTTGGGCAACGTGCCGATAATATTCAATCCGCGCGCCACCGCCAAACGTTCTGCGGCCTTGAGCAAATTGGCATCCACCCCGGAAAATAATGCGATTTTGCCGCGATAGTCCTGATCGGCAATGTTGCGCAGAAACTCTATCCCGTCCATCCCAGGCATTTCGATATCGCAAATCAACAAATCGATATCTGCAACTTGACCGGCCAAAATATACAATCCGGAACGACCGTTCTCAGCCACCAACACCTCGGATACGCCCAATTCTTGTAACAAATGGGTGATGAATTCAAGCATAAAGCTATCGTCATCCAGCACAAGAACTCGCATCTGCTTTTCGTTATCCATTAAAATAATATGAGTCTCGTGTTAACTTTTGCCAGACTTGCGTTTCGGAAAAGCAAATTATAACGCGAATTCTGCTGGTAAATCTTTCCGCAAACAATCCGCTCAAGAGAAACGGCAAGATAGCAGTAACGGGAATTGCTCCTCACAATCGAATCAAAATACAAAAGGCCATCAGTTCGATCATGAACTGATGGCCTTTTTAGCGTTTGTCTCAATCGAATGTTTGTTTCAATTGGAAACAAACATTCGATTTACTACTGAAAAGCTACTGGACCGGATTCAATTGAGCCGATGTCAAACCAGCTTTCCATGAATCGGGCAGATTTTGCACCCAACCATTATAAATGTTCGGGATTGCATAAATGCCCTGACCGCCCATACCAGCTAGACTTGAAACAGTATCATCGCTAGGCACACCGTTTCCGGCCACCAGCGAGATACGTCCGACGATGCTTGAATTAGCCGGATTCTTTAGATCCACATCGACAACAATCAGTTGATTGGAAAATTTACTGGTGACATACGCGTAATAACCGCCGCCTTGCTTGGCACCAAAATTGACGCCATGACAACCGGGATCGCAAGGTAACATCGCCACGACTTTATCCAACTTGGTATCGATGATAGTGATTGTTCCGCCGGTATTAGCCGTTACGACAACTCGCCCGGTTGGATCAACCGGGGTTTGAATAGGTAAAACCCCCGCTGTTACCAAGCCATCTCCGTCACGGTCTTTCAATGTATCCGGTCCGGTAGGGCTAATTGGATCGTAATCCGCTAACAATGCGATGGTTTTAAGCAAGGTACCGTCAAAGCTGATTACGTTGATGGAATGGTCCAATAAATTGGTGGCATAGATTTTGTCGACACCGACACCAATAGCGATTGGATGCGGAGCAGATGGGAATACGCCGCCAGTTTTCTGTCTGGCGATAATGCTTCCATCGTTGCTATCGTATATACCAACATCACTGGTGTTGATGTTAGGCGTAACGATCTTTCCATCCGGCGTAATCCAATGACCGTGCGGATTAGCCGGTGTTTGACCTGGACCTTGCGTTGGCATCATGACATCCGGTTTAGTTGTCCCTGCCGGAATTCTGACCACGCCATT
Source organism: Nitrosomonas sp. (assembly GCA_023257295.1). GTDB lineage: Bacteria > Pseudomonadota > Gammaproteobacteria > Burkholderiales > Nitrosomonadaceae > Nitrosomonas. The sequence continues at coordinate 7,065 of JALRCN010000226.1, forward strand.
CTCGCCATTAATCGCTACCGTAATGTCATCTGTGGACGGCAATGTCATGACATGCGACGGTGTGTCGCCTACCTGGATGTTATGCAACAAAGCGCCATTCTCACGATTAATCATAGTCAATTTGGTATCGAACCATTGCGTTTGATACACAATCGATTGATCCTTATTGCTCCACATGTTATGCGGGTTGTTCATATTGATGCTTGGCAATGCAATCTTGCGCTTGATCGTCCAATTTTTCGCATCCAGAACGGTAATCGTACCCGGCTTGGTTTTACCCACTGTTTTTTCAAACTGGGTATTGATCCATACCTCGCCAACACCCGGGGTAGTTGGATTGAACAAGGCTGGCAGCGTTACATTCTGTCCGTAGCGGGCTTCCAGTACGTCTTTCAGATTAGCAACCGCACCGCCGGTAATTCTAACCGGAACGCTGGCATAATTTGCATGCCATGGCGCCGAAGAAGTGTAATCCAGCCAATTATTTTGCGATGTGGCCACAAAAAATGTCCTGACCAAACGGGTTGCTAAATCGCTACTGGTTGGCAATCCGTTAACGCCAGTGACCAAATCGATCGATTCACCCAGATCCAAACCTTCGGTATTCGGATCGTCGACGATGACACCCGCGAACATATACGGATGGATCTTGCAGGTAAATACGTAAAGTCCTGGAACATCCAGCTTCACAATGCCGCCACCACGGTAAGCCTTAGTCTGACTAAACGGCATGGTGTGGTGATCGCCATGTATCGGATCGTCAGCACCGCTCGGCCATAATAGGCTGGTGATAGTATGTACGCCATTGGTATCGGACATGATGAAATGTACGCTACTACCCGGCGGGATAATTTCCAACGATTTGGTGCTTTTGGTAATACTAAAAATCGTATCCGCACGCGCGCTTCTAAACCAGCTACCAGGCTCATCGGAAACTTCGAATGTCACCAAACCAGGTTCGCTGCTGGCATTGCCGAAAATAGCGCCGCTTGGCGATGCACCGGCGATACTGTTGCCGGTTTCACCAGAGTTTTTATCGACCACATGGAATTTTCCTGCCATGCCAGATTCCATATGAGAAACCAGGTGACAGTGATATTGCCAGTGACCGGCACCAACACCGGTACCCGCCTTAACGGTAAAGGAGTGACTCGCACTACCGGCTGCCATCAACTTAACATCAATGATGTTGGGATCGACATTCATACCGACAAAATCAGTTTCATCCGGCCAGCGATGCGCATGCAAATGGAAGGTATGTCCAGGACCAACCGACAGAACATGAAAACGTACAGCATCGTCCTTGATGGCACCTAACGTTGGATTTGTCCACAACGGAGTTTGCGTACCGTTTCTGATTTCCGTACCCCAGAAAGTCGATCCAACCATGAACATGACAAACTCTTTCTTCAAATCCGAGCGCTTGACCGCAGTAATTGTACCCGCCTCTCCTACTAAGCTTTGTACGCTGCCGTCGGTTTTGTCAACGATGATGGCACCGAACAGTCCCAACAATTGCGAACCATCGTCAAAGTACGGATAGGTACCTTGCTTGCTAGCAGTGAAGGTAAAAGTTTTGGACTGTCCCGGAGATGCTTCGCTGCTATCGGTGGAAAGCCCTGGCACATTCAAGCCGACTTTAACGGATGTATTGTTAGTTAGCGAAATACTGACGGTATCGCCCACTTTAACAAATAGCGCTGGCCCAGGAATGGTCGCTCCCGCTGGATAATTGTTCGTTGCGCCATCGCTGCTGGTGTGATTGCCCATTTTATAAGCGAACTGTCCATTGGGCAGCGTTTCAGCCGTCATGCTGATGGTATGCGAAGCAGCAAGCGCTAAGCTTGAAGCAAATAGCAAGGCAACTAAAAAAGCCAATGCCAAAGATATCTTAAAATTATTCGGTTTCATTTTTTATCCTTTCGTGTGATCGCTATTGAGGATGAACATTAAAGTTGCCTTTCATGCCCAGTAGGTTGCTTGAAAAAGCGGTGTCTTTATATACAGAGCTGATGCCAGCCCGCACCGTAAACACGTGCTTTTCGAGCGGCCCCATAGCTTTCTCGCCGATAATGGCATTGGTTCCCGGATCGATCCAACCGTATCCCGCCAATTTGAAAGTATGCAGATTAGTGCCCAAGGCGATCACATGAAAGCGAACATTGGTTCCTTGTTGCGCAGTAAACGCGGGATTAGCACCCAAATAGGTTTGCTGACCGGTTATGCTATCGATCTCAGTACCTGCAAAGGTATCGTCGAGCATATACAGCACATAGTCTTTCTGAATGCTGGAAAGTGGAGCTGCTTTGCGTTGACCTTGTAGGTTGATGTCTACGCTGCCGGATTTTTTGTTAACGATCAGTGCACCATACAAGCCTTTATCTTCGGCACCGTTGTGATTAATCATGTTGTGATCGTGGTAAGGCCAAGTTCCCGCGGTACCTGCGGCTGCATGCCATTTGTATTCATAAACCAATGCCGGTACGGCACTTTCGTCTTTCACCATATTGATGTATTTAAGCGTACCGTCGCTGAGAATGTCGTAATGTACGCCGTGAACATGCACACTGACTTGATCTTCTCCCGGTGCATCCGGATTAAACTGATGGATCAACGTCAAATCGACTTCGTCGCCTTCGTTGATAACAATGGTTGGTCCCGGAATCGTTGCAAAATCGGGATAGCGGGATGTGATATTTTGCTCGTTTGAACCATCCATCCCGGAAACCAGATGCTGCTTCATGCGATACGCAAAGTACCCACCACCCAATTTCTCGGCTACTAATTCTATTTTGTGTAATTCACCGGTTGCGGTTCCCGCTGCTTGAACCTGAACACAAGCCATCATCAACAAAAACAGAGTGATAAGCACTATTCTCAAGCATTTCTGCTTTCCTGGCCTCCGCATAACCTGCGGTAGCGGGTTGTGTAATTTCCCGTCAAGAAAATCCACGTCAAGTTTGCACTTCATTACCATCAATCTCCCTCGTAGTTTAAAAATTTATTATTCTATTTAAAAATAAGGCCGCGCCGTAGTATAAATTCAGAAATATAAATTTTTTGTGAATATTTTGTAGGAATAAAAACTACAACATTTGTCAAAAACAAGAACGGGCGCTAGTGACATCGAATATCGCTAGCGCCTGTGACCTACCAAGAAAGTAGAATTATGCTACCGCTGAATGGTTAGACTGGCTCAATAATCGCAAATTACTGGAGCCCATTGAGAATATACAAACAATATACTGAAAATACAGGAAGAATCACAGAAACAACTCATGTGCAATTACATGGTTGCTTCTGTGAAGTTTCATACGATACCGATTACGGAACAGGATTTAACTGCGCGGCAGTCAAGCCTGATTTCCAATTATCCGGCAAATGTTGCACCCAGCCGTTATAGATATTGGGTATTGCGTAAATACCCTGACCACCCATTCCCGCCAGTCCGGCAACTTTATCATCGGTAGGCACTGATTTATCCGCAACCAATGAAATACGTCCCGCGATACTCGAGTTAGCCGGATTGTTCAGATCCACATCAACGATGATAAGCTGATTGGAAAACTTACTGGTGACATAAGCGTAATAACCGCCACCTTGTTTAGCGCCGAAATTAACGCCATGGCAGCCGGGATCGCAAGGCAACATTTTCACGACTTTATCGAGTTGAGTATCGATGATCGTGATACTGCCACCGGTATTTGCGGTAACTACCACGCGCCCGGTTGGATCAACCGGTGTTTGAATCGGCAACACACCAACAGTAGCCAATCCATCACCATCGCGGTCTTTAACTGTATCCGGCCCGGTTGGACTGATAGGATCATAATCCGCGATCAGATTGATGGTCTTCAGCAAAGTACCATCAAGTGAGGTGACGTTCATAGAGTGATCCAACAAGTTAGTGGTATACACCTTGTCGATACCAACCCCAACAGCTAGCGGGTGTGGTTCGGAAGGAAACACACCACCAGCCGACGTACGTGCGACAATCTCATGCGAATCCGTATCGTACAAGCCGATATCGGATGTGATCACATTCGGTGTCACCACTAATTTGCCATCGGCAGTTACCCAATGCCCATGAGGCCCAGCAGCTGTCTGTCCCGGCAATTGCGTCATGATCATTGGTTGCGGCGTCATGGTACCCGCCGGAATAATCCGTATGCCGTTCTCACCGTTGATGGCAACAGTAATATCATCGCTCGTTGGAATCGTGATCACATGAGACGGTGTATTCCCGATCTGTATGTTATTGATCATGGATCCATCTTCGCGATTGATAAACGTTAATTTATCGTCAAACCATTGCGTCTGGAAAATAACCGACTGCTCCCGGTTGCTCCACATGTTATGCGGATGGTTCATGTTGATTTTCGGTAACGCAATTTTTCGCTTGATTGTCCAATTGCTGGCATCCAAAACGGTAATCGTACCCGGCTTGGTTTTACCTGCGGTTTTCTCAAACTGCGTATTGATCCATACCTCTCCGACGCCTGGCGTTGTCGGTTTAAGCAAGCTTGCCAGTTTTACATCTTGTCCGTAGCGCGCTTCTAACACCGATTTCAAGTTAACTACCGCACCGCCGGAAATACGCACTGCCACGCTCGGGTAATTCGGATGCCATGGTTTGGTCGAGGTAAAATCTTGCCAGTTCTCCTGCACCGTCGCGACAAAGAAGGTTCTCAAAAGGCGTGTCGCCAAATCGCTGCTGGTCGGCAGACCATTAATACCCGTCACAATGTCGATAGACTCACCCAGATCCAATCCTTCCGTCGCTGGATCATCAACGATCACGGCACCGAACATATACGGATGAATTCTGCAGGTAAATACATACAAACCTGGCACATCCAGCTTCAGAATCGCGCCACCCTTATAAGCCTTGGTTTGGCTGAACGGAATCACACGATGATCGCCATGATTCGGATCATTTGCACCACTTGGCCATAACAATGTTGTAATGGTATGCACAGCATTGGTTTCCGACATGATGAAATGCACGCTGCCGCCCGGCGGGATCACTTCCAACGAATGCGATTTGGTGACTGGACTAAGGATGCCGCTACGTATGCTTCTAAACCATCTACCGGGTTCATCGGTAACTTCGAAAGTAACCAAGCCCGGATCTTCGGTAAATGGATTCAAGAAAATTTTACCGCTCGGCGACGCCCCGGCAATACTGGCACCGGATTCGCCTTGCGCAACCACGTGAAATTTACCGGCCATGCCTGCTTCCATGTGTGAAAACAAATGGCAGTGGTACTGCCAATAACCGGTTCCAACCCCGGAACCCGCCTTAATCGTGAATGTGTGGCTATCGACACCATCTTTGAGCATTTTAACGTCGATCATTTCTTTGCTATTACGATCAGGCCAACGGTGAGCATGCAAATGCCAAGTATGGCCAGGGCCTAACGACAGAATATGGAATCGTACTAAATCATCTTTAACAGCGCCTAAAGTTGGATTTGTCCACAGCGGTATTTCGATGTTATTCACGACTTCGGCGCTCCAAAAAGTCGAACCGATCATGAACATAACGATTTCTTTATCCAAATCTGCACGCTTGGTCGGTACGATATTACCTAACTCGTCAATAAAGCTATCAACACTCCCATTCGGATGATCGACGATTAATGCGCCAAACAAACCCACCAAATGGGAATCTTTATCGTAGTAGGGAAAAGCACCTACCTGATCGGCGGTATAGGTAAAGCTTTTTGTATCGCCGGGAGATACTTCGATACCTCCAGTCGTCAAACCAACCTTCAATTGCGTATTGTTGGTCAGCGCCACATTTAATACATCGCCTTGCTTTACAAATATGGTTGGACCAGGAATTGTCGCCTCATCGGGGTAAGTTGGTGTCGATCCCTCGCTGCTGGTATGGCTTAGCATTTTGTAAGCATGCTGTCCGTTCGGCAATGTCTGCGCAGACAAATGAATATTGTGCGTTGCCGCAATTGCTGCATTGCATATCGCAAGCACCGCGAACAACACCATAAAGATTAAAATCGCCTTGGTATGTAAACCAGAAATTTTCGGTTTCATTTTTCTATCCTTTTATGAGACACGTTCTTTTTAAGGTGCTACGGTAAAACTGCCTAGCATATTTTGCGCAATGCCCGCAAAGCTTCCATCCATGTAGACAGTACTGGCACCGGCTTGGACGGCTACGACATGTTTCTCCAACGGCCCCATCGCTTTCTCTTCTATCAATGTTTGTGTAACCGGATCGTACCAGCTATAACCCGGTAATTTGAATTGATGAAAATTCGTTCCCAGTGCAATCAAATGAAAGCGCACATTACTTCCCGCTTGAGCGGTCAGCGCCGGATTAGCCCAAACCGGCGTTTGCTTGCCAGTTTGCGTATCTATCACCGTACCGGCAAAGGTATCGTCCAGAACATATAGCACATAGTCTTTCTTGATACTGGACAGCGACACCGATTGAATACCGCCACCCTGATTGACTGTCACGGTCTTGGATGCCGGGTTAACGATAAGCGCGCCGAACAATCCCTTGTCTTCCGCGCCGTTATGCGTGCTCATATTGTGATCGTGGTAAGGCCATGTTCCCGCCGTGCCCGCAGCCGCATTCCAGCGATAAGTATAAGAACTCACAAGCGTTGCACCTTCGTCCTGGAACAAATTGATGTATTTAAGCGTACCGTCGCTAATAATGTCGTAATGCACGCCGTGTACGTGCAAACTGACGTTCTCGTGCAAATCGATTTTGTCCGGATTCGGAATGGAGTTGTATAAGGTAATCTCCGCCACATCACCTTCATCCATGATGATAGTCGGACCGGGAATAATCGCCGCAGTGCTGTAGCGTGAAGTGATGTCCGATGTTTGACCTTGTGGATTGGTAATCTCATACCGTAGCATTCGATAAGCAAGATATTCATATTGTGGATACGGTTTATCGGCATACATTTCTATCCGATGGAAATTTCCGGTCGCGCTTCCCTGCGCCACAACATTTCCTGCAAAAAAGAAAACTGTACTCAATATTGCAAATAAGCAAACGGTTAACCATGTTGCCGATTTATAACGGATCTCATCTTTTTGGCGCGCGTACCTTGACGTCTGCAGAACACTCACCAAAAGCTTTAAACAAGCTTTGTGATTCATTTCCAAGCCCCCCGTGATAGTTATCAATTGTCTACGTAATAAATTTAACTGTAAGAATTTCTAGCGTTGTTTACAGTATTTGGGAGAATACTGTAGATGAACATACATAAACGCACCCGCTTAACT
>JALRCN010000030.1 GCA_023257295.1 Nitrosomonas sp.
ACGGTCGACGATAGCCCTTACGGCGGTGGCCCTGGGATGGTGATGATGGCACAGCCGCTTGAAGACGCCATCGAGCAGGCAAAGGAAAGGCAGCGCGCCAACGGTGTCGAAAAGCCACTGGTCGCGTATTTGACCCCGCAAGGCGATCGGCTCGATCACGGCAAAGTGCTTGAATTGAGCAAATTGCCGGGGCTTGTTTTGCTTTGCGGCCGCTATGAAGGCATCGATGAGCGCTTGATTGACCGGGAAGTCGACATCGAAATTTCGATTGGCGACTATGTGGTTTCCGGCGGCGAATTGGCTGCAATGGTATTGATTGACTGTATCGTCAGGCAAATTCCGGGAGCGCTGGGAGACCCGGAATCGGCGAATCAGGACTCTTTTGCGGAAGGATTATTGGATTACCCGCATTATACTCGTCCCGAAATTTATCAAGGAGACCACGTACCGGAAACCCTGATGTCGGGCAATCATGCGCATATCCGGCGCTGGCGCTTGCAGCAAGCATTAGGGCAAACATGGTTGAAGCGCCCGGACTTATTGGCACTGAAATCTGCCAACGGCATGACAGTGGAAGAAGAGCAACTTTTGGAAGAATTCAAACAATCCTGTAAAATCAGGCAGCATCGGCAAAGAAAGGAAGAAATATGAACATTATCGAACAATTGGAAGCAGAAGAAATTAAGCGCCTGAATAAAGAAGTACCTGATTTCGCGCCAGGAGACACTGTCATTGTCAATGTCAATGTAGTGGAAGGCGATCGTCGACGCGTTCAAGCTTATGAAGGCGTCGTGATTGCAAAACGCAATCGCGGCCTCAATTCCGCATTCACCGTACGCAAAATCTCAAGCGGCGAAGGCGTTGAACGCACTTTCCAGACATACTCGCCACTGATTGCAAGTATCGAAATCAAGCGTCGTGGCGCAGTTCGTCGCGCAAAACTCTATTACCTCAGAGACCGCGCCGGAAAATCCGCACGCATCCGCGAAAAATTACCGGCCCGAGCAAGCAGCAAGAACATTGCAGCTTCCGGCCAAGACTCGGTTACCGAATAATATTCGACCGACATTAAAAAAGGCTGCGTATGGAAATACATACGCAGCCTTTTTTAATATTCAATTCCGGAATCGATACCCGAAGTTTACTTACCTGAGCAAGGTCAATACATTCTCAGGCGGCCGACACAGCTTGGCTTCGTTACCCCGCACCACGATAGGACGCTGAATCAAGTCCGGATTAGCCGCCATCGCACGTATAATTTCGTCGTCCGAAGCCGATTCCAACCCGCGCGCCGCAGGCTCATCGCTGCGCAAAACGGCACGCACCGGCAAATTAAGCTTCTGAATCAACTCCCGTAACTTTTCCGCCGTCAAGGGAACCTCATAATAATTAACCGCATCGAACTCCCGCCCGCTTTCGTTCAATAGCGAAAGCGTGGCTCTGCATTTGCTGCAAGTCGGCTTCTGATAAATAACGATCTTATCGCTCATAACCCATTTCCCGCCAATTCGACAGAACTCACATACTCGTCACACATCACTTCACGCCGCATTCCGCCGAAATCGCATTGTATGCTGCGGTCGAACCGCCCAATCCGAACGTATCCGTCGTTTCGGTACCGCGCGCCGATGCGCCTTTTATCACCAGAGAGCTGCCGCGTTTGATTGCATCCGCAATTTTATTATCGGTTGCCTCGTCCGGAGCCCAAGCCGAATCGTCCTGGGTAAAAAGCCGGAATTTTTGGTTATTGACGGTCACCGTTGCGTCGCTGCCAGCCTTATAAGGATAACCGGCGATATAACTGAATACATTCTTGCTTTTCTCGGCCGGTCGATGCGTAACCAAAGCGTACACATCGCCGCGCTTGGTGTAATTGCCTTCCGATTTTTTCGGCTGGCTGACCATATAGCAAACCTTATTATTGTTTTCCATAAACGTATAGGCCGCCCAATCGCCATGCTGCCCGATCAGCCTTGGCTCGGAAGCCTGCGCCGAATGACTCAGCGCAACGAGAATCCCTGCCGCGATTAATTTACCGAATGTCTGCATCATTTAATAACCTTAAAAAAAGAACCGTTACGATGTCAATCCAACAACGACATTGCTAACAACCTTCCATCTTATAAATATAGAAACCGTTTTTACTGATTTCATCGGTCACTTGAGGTGGCGCGCTTTGGCTATGACAAAAACTGCACTCCCGGCTGGTAACAACCGCATCGCCCTCACCGATAGTAGCGAGCCATTGCTTTGCGTATTCGACTGCCTTTTGATCGTCTTTCACCGCAGTAAAAACATCAAAATGCATGGTATGCCCATCTTTGGCTTTCACATATGTATCGTAAACATGAATTTGCATAACATCCCTTTCAACAGTAGATTAAATTAGAAGCCCACATGCGCTCCGGCAGCTTGCCACGCGCTAATCATTGCCAACTATACCAATTAATACATCAAACCGCCAGTTAAGCGTCCCGGATCATTTCCTGCGCGCCACAACCAAGCCGTCTCGCGTCGGATTGATAAAAGTATCGAATTCCGGATCGTCAAAAATCAATCGGTTATGTTCGATAATTGCCGCCGTCGACCCCATCGCAGGATCATGGTATGCAGGCATGGTCACGCGCCCCTGCCAGAGCACGTTATCGGCGATATAAAGCCCACCCGGGCGGATTCGCTGCTTCGCCATCAACCAGATTTGCGGATAATCGCCCTTATCGGCGTCGTTATAACAAATATCGAATAATCCGTCGGTTTGCGCAAAAACCGCCTGCGCCATGCCAACGTTAAATTGCACGCGCTCCCATAGATCCGTTTGCGACAAATAGCGTTGCGCGCGCTCAAGATTACGCGCATCGGAATCACAGCAAACAACACAACCGCCCTCGCCTACCGCACGCGCAAACCAATACGCGGAATAACCGTAGCCGCTGCCGAACTCGAACACGCGCTTGGCACCGATCATTTTCGCTTGGGTTTCCAGAAAAACTCCGGCTAAGCGATTAACAATCGGAAATTGGTGCGCTTGCGCAAACGCTTCCATTTCCGCTAATACGGGATGATCGGTTCGCTTTGCCAAGTCTCTCATATATGCCTCAATCGTCGGATCGACAGGCGTTATCCGGTTAGGATTATTTACTTTCGAGCGATCACTGCACATTCTTCCCCCGAGTTTTTGTCGAACAAAAATACAAATCGTGCCAGCAACTGAAACCAAAATCCACGCAAAACATCGCACACCGTTCGTTCCGGCAATTGCTTAGTCATCCGCGCATCGGTCAAACTGCCTTCACCGATACCGTAAGCCCCGGCGATCGTTGTCCAGAAACGCGGCTGCGTAAAACCCGCTTTCAGCACCGCTCGCGTTAACGTGTTGCCGTTAAAAAGGTGCAAATGCCTGGGCGGCTCCAATCCACGCCATCCGCCGCCGAATCTGCGATGCCCCAAGCTTGCCGCATTCGGCGTTAACACGACCAACACTCCGTTTTCCCGCAATAAACGATGACAAACCGCCAGCAAGGCAACCGGATCGTGCACATGTTCGATCACATGACTCATAATGATTGCATCGAACGCCTCTGTCACCGCCATCGTTTCGAGCGCCCCCAAATGTACGGCAATTCCCTTTTCCCGGCGCACATACTCAGCCGCCGCCGGATCGACCTCCTGCCCCGTAACGTCCCACCCTAGAGCTCGCATACGTGCTAGGCGTTTGCCATTGCCGCACCCGACTTCCAATAAACGGCCTGGCGGCGTCCGATCCAGATACATACATTTATAGCGCTTACGCTCCGCCTGCAAACCTAATAACCGAATGCCACCCGCATGCAAAACGGCGCGAAGCGTACGAGCAAACCGCGATTGCCGTACGGCGCTTGCATCACCGTGCGTATAATATTGCCGGTAAGCTTTGCCAATTTCATCGATTGTCGGCCTGGGATCAAGCCAAACCATGCCGCAAGCCGCATTGACGCATTGCCTGAAAGACCACTCGCCGGGCGCTCCGAATAAATAATCGGGTCGATCCCGATGCAATAACCTGCCTTCACTGCCGCAAAGATAACACTGCGGTTGCGCCTCCGTACCGATTCGGTCCGGAGGCATACTATATCCCATCGGGTTTTGCTGTGCGTTCATGCCAATGCAGCGTCATTGCGGTTATCAACAGGAGCAGAACCGGCGTACGACTGAAAATCAGAAAAGTATCGGTCAACCCCGCGAAAAACAAAAAACCGACCAAACCGGCACCCAACAATGCCGCCTGACCGGACCGAAACGCCCGGTGCCAGCCCCAGAACAAAAACAGCAACGCCATCATTCCCGGAATGCCGATATGCATGCCGATCTCAATCCAATCGTTATGAAAATGCGAAGTTTGCTGGAATTCGGGCAAATCCTTATAAAGCCCGTCCTTGTACGTCACAATCGCTTGTTCGAAATACTGTGCCGGTATACCCGTACCGTAACCTGTCCAAGGACGTTCAACGATAGCGTGCATCCCCACATCCCACATCGCCAGCCGATACCCCAGGCTAGAGCTGTAATCGCCTTGTTGCAACAAAGCAATGTCGCTCCTCAATTGCCCCAACCTTTCTTGAAAAACAGCGCTGCTCGTCGCAAAAACCACCACCATTGCCACCACGGATAGCGCCATGACAAGCATTTTTTTCATTACCATCCGATAGCGCAGAAAAATCAGCAGCAAAACAGACATAAACGTGGCCAACAGCAAAATCCTGCCGCTTTGATGAAACTGAACAAAAATCAATACCAGTGCCGTTATTCCGCCAAGCAATCGCCATTTGACCGATTGACAGGTACAAACAAAGCTCACCGCAACGATAACGCCAACACCCAGCATGGCCGAGAAGCTCAGATACGACATGCCAAGCAGCGGAATGCCTTGAACCCCCGATACTTGCCATTGATAAACACCCATTGCCAACACGCCGCAATACCCCGCAACCAAACCGCCCATCGCCCAGGGCAATCGCTGCCGGTTCAATAGCAGATAAAACGGGATAAACATCAACAGCACAAAATACTTAAGCCACTTCATGCGTCCATCCGGCGGCAATTCGCTCCACGACAATCCTGCAAGCAACAACATGCACAGCAATAGCATCGCCTGCACCAGCGGCAATTGAATTGCCCGGCCCAACCGCCGCAAACCGCCATCGATTATCCACGCCACAACCAGCAGCGGAAACGAAACCATATTCAATGGGCTATACCAGAATCCCGTGCAAACGACGATCAGCGCCAAACGGATAAGCCACTCCCGTTTGACCACGGCCGATTGTATGGAACTCGTTAAAACGCCGCCGCTTCCCATTCCCTCACCCGCAATCCGCATGCAAAACCCCATACTCTCAACGCAGCACGCAACCAACCAGCAACACCGGGAAGCACCCACACATCGGTGATGCGTTTATCCTCGCGCGACCGGCCGCGCAGCAACAATTTTAGCATCGCGCCCAAACCGATCGCGCCATTGTGCATTTGCAAGCAAGACAACTGTGGCAGCAATTCCGGCGTCAACCAATGCAAACGTCCGCCCTGCTGCATTACCCGCTCGATCGAGTCCACAACCGCAACCGGCAAATCGGTCAGTGCATACGCGCCTGACACCACCAAAACATTTTGCCGCGCCAATGGGTAACGCGAAAAATACAAACTGCGATTTTTCCGCACCAATTCCCGATAAGATTTCCCGCGCCCGAACGATGCGCCGGTTTCATGGCGCACAGCGGCGTCCGGATGCACGCCCATGCGCCATCCTTGCCGATCCAAGCGCCGCCCGAGATCGGTGTCTTCGTAATACCCCCGTCCAAATTGCGCATCGAACCCGCCCATAGCTTCAAAAACAGCGCGACGAATCAAAAAAGCGTAACCTCTGAAACGATAAGTCGCTATATAGCCGCCTAGTTGCCGCATATAGCGACCGGCTTTTGCTTGTGGAATATCCCCTTCCGTCGGACTGATAACCGCCAATTTGGAATCGGCGGCAAGAGCGCCGCAAAGCATCGGCAAGAAATTATCGCAAACCTCGCTATCGGAATTGAGCACCAACACCAGCTCCGCATCGGAGCGCGCAACCGCATCGTTGACGGACTTTCCGTAGCCTCGATTTTCGGGTGCATGAAAAATATTCAGTTGCGGATAGGTCAAACAATCGAGCATCGTACGGGTTTCCGCATCCGATGCATCGTCTTGGATATGAACGGTTCGAATGGATGGACCGAGATAGGTTACAACGGAATCGATACACCGCTTGGTTAACTCAGGTGCATTATAGACGGGAATCACGACATCGATAATTGGAACAGCGGCGCTCATCACGATCTGCCGTGAAAGGCTATCGCATCAAACTCTGCCAAAAATTAGATACGTTTCGCCCCAATTTTTCGATGGCCTTTGAGTCACTTCCAGTCCTGCTTGTTTCATAATCGCGATTGCTTTTTCCTGTTCGGCATCGGTACCCAATTCGATAATCACCGATTTCAGCGCAGGATTGGCCAAAACAGACGATGCGCCTTGCAGGATGGAAATCTCGATACCGTCGACATCGATCTTCATATAATTCGGATACGGAAATCCCCATTGGCTGCACAAATCGTCCAAAGTCACGCCAAACATCCCTTGGATATGCGTCGCCGACATTTTCATATTGTCCAAATCCTCATGCCCGAATTGCGATCGGTTTCCACCCGGAATAAATTTGGGAATATACAGCTTGGAAAACTCGCTGCGCCCCGACACCGCGACGCAATACGACAATATGCGATTGCCAAGGTTATTCAGATAGATGTTCTTATTGAGCGCATAGTAATTGTTGCTTTGCGGTTCGAACGCAAACACTTTCACGGACTCGCCGTATTTTTTCGCCGGATACAGCGAATACTGCCCGATATTGGCACCGATATCGAAATAGCAGGAACCCGGCTCGAAACTGTCCAGCCAATCCAATGTGTCGGGCTCTTTCTTCGAATAGGTTTGCGCACGATTCAAGGTACGCAAGTGATCGATCGAAATCAAAATCCGCTGCCCCCTGACCTCTACCTCGGTATAACCGCCTTTGAGCCTGTACGCCGCGACGACTAATTCATTCAATAAATCCTTTGCCCGCATTCGCAGCCCTCCCAATATTGGTCAATCTGATAGACCCCTAACAGGCCAATTCTTCCAGCAGCGCCACGTAGCGCGGCAGCACGTTGGCGTCCGGATAATCCAGCATCTCATCCACGAAACGCTGCCGGTGCGCTTCCACATAGAAATCGCCGCAACCGTTGGCGAGAAAATATTTGATTTTCTCATACACATCGTCGCGGCACTTCAATTCGGTCTCCGGCATGTAATACGCCACCGCCGAGCGAGCCGCAATCAGATAATCCGCCGCCAGCACCGGCTTCTTCTCCCTGACGGCTTCGAATACCACGGAAGTCGCCAAATCGATGATGACATCGGCCCAATTCATCAAATGCACCGAATGCGCATCGTCGCTCGCCACACGCACATTCGGCAATTTTTTAATCGAACTGTCCTTGGTCAACGACTGCTTCCAGCCGCTGCGCGTATGCGGTTTGATAATCAATTCTGCCTCTGGAAATTCGGCTATCAGATGCACCACTTCGTTGACCTCTTCCCAAAACGTCGTGAAGTTGGCTTTGCGCAAAAACATGACAATTTTGAGCTTGCTGTCGGATCGCATCAGCGGCGAAGGCGGCATCAGGCCGGATAAAATTTTCAGCCATGCTTCGCAATACCGGGGGGAACCCAATACGGCAAGCTGGTTTTCCGTCATGAATGGACGAAAGCGAATCGCGCATAATTCATTGGGCACCACCACCTTATCGAATATCGTAGCCGCCGAAAATGTCTTATCGGGTTCCACTCGCCGCTCACCTCGGCGGATCAGTTGACTGTAATGCGGACTATCGCCGTGCGGCAACGAAACAGTGCCCAGCCCCCGCTCCTTTGCCATGACGATCATCACCTCGACCCATTCCACGCAAATCACCGAGTTACGCTCGATCCAATCGAATGCGACAACGCCTTTATTCTCATTACCGAAACAACGATCCAGCAAAAAACCGGCGGTATGCCGCCACAAAGGCTCGCGCTGTTTTTCGTCAAACCGTTCCGCCAATTTCTCCGCCAATCGTCCGATGACTTTGATGCGCCGGACATTGCGGGTCAGCATCAGCATTTGCAAGCACCATTTCCAATAATCGACCGGCGAAAACAGCTCCTTCATGTGCGCAACACGCACGCCTTGCAACCGGCTCAAATATTTGACGCGAAAATCGTTGCGAAATTGCGCGGAACCGATCAGCACCACATCGCATTGATGACCCGATTGAATCCATTGATGAACAACCGGAGTGACATGATCGATGTCGTTATAATGACGAAGAAAAAAAAGCGCTTTCATGATGCAGAAATATTCAAAACATGTTGCATGTTAAGTATTTTCCCTGTGGAAACAGAAGATTCGGTAAAGCGCGCAATTCTACTCCCGCCACTACCCAATTACCAGCAACATGTCCGCACCTGTGAAAATTCCACAACAGCATCGCGCGCCCATAAATCCACAAACTCACGAATAAGTGTTGCCCTCGCACGATGAAAAACCGGATAATCTGCACATTCGTAATTGACTGTACTTTTTTATCCCAACCACACAAATCATTTCCATGAAAACAATCGCAGTTATCCCCGCTCGTATGGGCTCATCGCGTTTTCCCGGCAAACCGATTGCCAAAATCCTTGGACGTCCGATGATCGAGCATATCTATAAGCGCGTGGCAATGAGCAAAGCGCTCGATGCCACCTATATCGCCACCTGCGACGAAGAAATTCGCGAAGTTGCGGAAGGATTCGGTGCCAAAGTCATCATGACCGCCGATACCCACGAACGCGCCAGTGACCGTGTCGCCGAAGCAGCCGCGCATATCGCCGATGCCGACCTGATCGTGATGGTGCAAGGCGATGAACCAATGACGCACCCGAATATGATCGATACTGCCGTAGCGCCGTTTCGTCACGATGCATCACTTGGCTGTGTCAATCTAGTGCGTAAAATCGATCACGAGGCGGATTATCTCGACTTCAACACCATCAAAGTAGTTATGGATCAAAATAACAATGCGCTGTATATGTCGCGCCGCCCGATTCCATCACTCGCAAAAACAGGATTTGCCGATACCGCAGCTTATAAGCAGGTGTGCATCATTCCATTCCGCCGCGAAACACTGTTTCAATACACCCGCTTGACGCCGACACCGCTGGAGCAACTGGAATCGATCGATATGCTGCGTCTGCTCGAACACGGCATGTCGGTCAGAATGGTACCAACCGAATTCAATACGCAAGCAGTTGATACCACCGCCGATTTGCTGCGTGTCGAAAAACTGATGCAATCCGATCCACTGCTTGCACATTACTAGGCTCCAGAAAATACTATGTCGCTAAAATCAAGATTAAGTCGATCCGAAATCACCATCGGCTCGTGGGTTACGCTCGGTCATCCGTCGATTGCCGAAATCATGGCTTCCGCCGGATTCGACTGGTTGGTGCTGGATATGGAACACAGCGTCATGGAATTGAGCGAGGCACAAGCCATCATGCAAGTTCTCGACGCCAAGCAATGCCCGGCGATAGTGCGCCTGACTTCCAACCATCCCGATCAGATTAAGCGCGTGATGGACGCAGGCGCTACCGGTGTGATGGTGCCGATGATCAAATCCGCTGCCGATGCCAAAGCCGCCGTGGATGGCGTGTATTATCCACCGCGTGGGCAACGCGGCGTCGGACTGGCCCGTGCGCAAGGCTATGGCAATAGCTTCCAGGCTTACCGACAATGGCTGGAGGAAAACGCCGTAATCGTAGTGATGATCGAACATGTCGATGCGGTTAAAAATATCGACGACATCCTCGCGGTTCCCGGCATCGATGCCTATATCATCGGCCCGTATGATTTATCCGGTTCGATGGGACGTCCTGGCGACTTGAATCACCCGGACGTGCAAGCTGCCATCGCGCAAGTGCTCGAAGCGGGACGCCGCGCCGGAAAACCCGGCGGCATTCATGTCATCGAACCCGATCCGCAAGCGCTGCAACAACGCATCCAGGCCGGTTTCAATTTTCTCGGTTACGGCCTTGATATCCGCATTCTGGATTCCATCTGCCGCAATCATTTACAAAGCATCCGCGCATCATTGAAGACATAATGAATACTCTGGTCATTTCCACGTCATCGTTCGATATCGACAACAACCCGCCCTTGCAGCAATTGCTGCGGCAAGGCTTCCAGATCGTCACCAATCCGCATAAGCGCAAACTGACGGAAGACGAAATCATCGAACTGTTAAAAGACGGTGCCGTCGGCCTGATCGCCGGTATCGAGCCGTTGACCGCGCGCGTATTGCAAGCAGCGCTGAAGCTGAAAGTCATTTCGCGCTGCGGCGCCGGATTGGACAGCGTCGATCTCACCGCCGCTCAACAGCACGGCATTGCGGTGCTGAACACCCCGGAAGCGCCCGCGCAAGCAGTCGCCGAATTGACAATGGGGTTTATCCTGAGCTTGTTGCGGCAAATCAGCCCAATCGACCGGGCGGTACGAAACGGTGAGTGGCCGCGCACGCAAGGCCGCTTGCTCGCCGCGCAAACGGTCGGCATCGTAGGACTTGGTCATATCGGACGGCGCGTAGCACGACTGTGCCAGGCATTCGAAGCCGCCGTGATTGCGCACGATCCATTTGCTGTTCTAGTGCCGGAAGGTGTGAACCTGGTGTCGATGGAACAATTACTCGCCAGCGCCGACGTCGTTACCTTGCACTTACCGTATTCCAGCACAACGCATCATCTGCTCGATGCCAAAGCATTCGCCGCGATGAAACCGGAAGCAATCGTCGTCAATGCGGCGCGCGGCGGTTTGGTCGATGAAGACGCTCTGGCCGATGCGCTCACATCCGGCAAGGTCAGCGCCGCAGCGCTGGATGTATTCGAGCAGGAGCCGTATCAAGGTGCGCTATTGGCGCTGAACAATGTTACCGTGACTTCGCATGTCGGCTCACTTGCCCGAGAATCGCGACAGCGTATGGAAATCGAAGCTGCAGAAAATCTGCTGCAAGGCTTAATCAAAACAGGCGCAATCCAATGACGGCAATATCCAATGAGAAAGTGATCGTATTCGGTGCCAGCGGCTTCCTCGGCAGTCATGTTGCCGATGCGCTGACGACGGCGGGCTATCGGGTGCGGCTATTCGACCGCGTCGCATCGCCGTTCCTAAAAGGCAATCAGGAAATGATCGTCGGCGACATCATGGATCTCAATCAAGTCATCGAAGCCGCCCAAGGCACATCGATCGTCTACAACTTCGCCGCCATCGCCGACATCGACGAAGCGCACGACAAACCGATTCCAACCGCGACCATCAACGTGCTGGGTAACATGCATACGTTAGAGGCCGCACGTATCGCCGGTGCGCGCCGTTTCGTGTTTGCCAGCACAGTGTATGTGTACTCGGAATCCGGTTCGTTTTACCGTGCCAGCAAACAAGCAGCAGAGCGCTTCACCGAAACCTATCACGAACGCTACGGACTCGATTACAACATTCTGCGCTATGGTTCGCTGTACGGACGCCGTTCCGACCGCCGCAACGGTATTTACCGCATGCTGCGAGAAGCAATCGAACATCACTCGATCACCTACAAAGGCAGCGGCGAAGCAATGCGCGAATACATCCACGTCGAGGATGCCGCACGCATGAGCGTTCAAGTGCTCGCACCGGAATTCACCAATCGGCATTTGATCCTGACCGGCCAGGAAAAGCTACGCATCCGGGATGTGATGACGATGATTTCGGAAATGATGCCGTGGCCGGTCGATCTGCATTTCGACGAAGCTAACACCGTACACCACTACAAGATCACCCCGTACGCATTCCAACCGAAGATCGGTCGGAAACTGGTATTGAACGAGCATGTCGACCTTGGCCAAGGCTTGCTCGACTGCCTGCGTGAAATCCACCAGGATCTGCATCACGGCGACGGAAACGATGACGCCACCCCAGCCACACCGGACAACCGCGCATAAATCATGCACAACGTCGATTGGCAAGCGATCATTTTCGATTTCGACGGCGTGGTGGTCGAATCCGGCAAGATCAAAACCCAGGCGTTCGCCGAGCTTTATCGCTCGCACGGCGAAACCATTGTCGAAAAAGTAGTGCAGTTTCACACACAAAACGGCGGCATGTCGCGCTACCGCAAGTTCCGGCATTTTCAGCAGTATTTTCTGAATCAACCACCGCTGACCGAAACGGAAGAAAAACAGCTCGATATCCGTTTCTCCGAACTGGTCGTTGAAGCCGTGATCGCCGCCGATCCGGTACCCGGCGCAATCGAACTGATCCGCCAGCAATCCGGCAAAATTCCACTATTTGTTGCCTCCGGCACACCGGAAACCGAACTCAAAGTTATCGTCGAACGGCGCGGTCTCAATCCCTATTTCACCGAAGTACGCGGCGCACCGGCATTGAAAAAAACCATCATCGCCGAGATCCTGTCAGCATACTCGCTCAGGCCGGAAACGGTGCTGATGATCGGCGATGCCATGGCGGATCTGGAAGGCGCGCAAGCCAACAATACTGCGTTCCTGGGTCGAGTTCATCCTGATGACGCAAATCCGTTTCCTGCGAACATCCAAACCGTTCCCGATTTGCGCGGATTGGTTCAATAATCCCACATGCCGCTGCAGCGCCAGGTTTATCCCGATATCGAATCGCTAAGCCAGGCAGTTGCGAATTTTGCCGCGACTGCACTGCACAGCACCCTGAACCATCAAGCACAAGCCACACTGGTCGTCCCCGGCGGCAGTACGCCGCGCCATTACCTGCCTGCACTCGCCAAATGCGAACTGCCATGGGATCGGATTACCGTTACGCTGTCGGATGAGCGCTGGGTCGACGTCGACGACGAACAATCCAATGAACGCCTGGTCAAGCAACACCTAATGAATCACCTTTCGAAAAAGACACGCTTTATCGGACTGAAAACCCAGCACACCGACCCATCTGCCGCCATCGAAACCCTTCATCAACGACTGACCATCTTGCCGCTGCCACCGAGCCTGACACTATTGGGGCTGGGAGAAGACGGACACATCGCCTCGCTGTTTCCCGGCATGAATCCGGATTCGCTCACCACACATCACTGCATCGCCGTGGCACCACCAATTGCACCTTCGCCACGCATCAGCCTATCGCTGCCGCTGTTGTCACAAAGCAAGCAAATTGCACTGGTAGTTACCGGACAAAGCAAACGCCGGTTGTTAGATCGATTGACCGAGCCCCCTGATCCGGGATTGCCGGTTGTTTGGTTGTTGCAGCGTATACAGACATCAGTTACAGTTTTTGAAACCAACGATAGAAATAGCTAAAAATGATCACTTTCGGTTATATTAATTGAAGAAACTGATCTCATTATTGTCATTGTTTCTTATGGGGTAAAAAATGGCGTTAATTAAATGCAAAGAATGTGGAACGGAAGTAAGTTCAAAAGCTGAAAATTGCCCCAAATGCGGCGCCAAAGTAGCTAATAAAACGGGATGCGGCACAGTATTGGGAATTATGCTTCTCCTTATGTGTAAGAAATCTCAGGGTTGTTTACAGAGAGGTTGATTAAAATAAGCGTTGAGTATTTCATAAGGAGTAGCATTA